>CAZMVK010000154.1:0-8578 GCA_964569545.1 uncultured Bdellovibrio sp. | reverse complement strand
GTTTTTAAATTTATATATCAAGGCTTTGACGAACACTCAGGGAATCATCAATCAAACATTAAAAATTTCTCAATTTTGGACTAAACATATTCATATTGAATTTAACGAACGACAAAAAAAAGTAATAAAAAAAATGCTAGATGCTGGGTCCAACGGTTTTGTCGGCGGAATGACAAATCAAAAATATGTGAGCATTACACGAACAAGTCGTGAATCCGCAAAAAGAGACTTGGCAGACCTTGAACAAAAAAATGTTTTGCAGCGAGATCCAGATAAAAAAGGTCGATCTGTGACTTATTATTTGATTTGGTGAAGTAAAGAGATGGTTTGATTCTTAGTTAGAGTTAAAAACCATTAAATATTGATGAGTTCGCGGATTCCACATGATAGTGGCGAAAATCCAGCATAATCGCCAGTACGATGTAGATTGGACCATTTGTATTCTTAGCATTGACGGACGACTGCGTTTTCGACTTTGATTATTCAGTTTTTAAAATTTTCGAGATAATTTTATTTATGTCTTTATATTTGAACTCGCTCCATTCTCCGACTCCATCTGGAATAATCTCAATCGTTTCATCATTGGTATTTATCAAATATTGAGGAATTGTGTGAATCTTACTCAAATCGTAATTTGCCATCATCGCATTGACGTCAACATCTCTGATAAATTTGGTATTCCACATGATTTTTGTTTTGCCATAATCCTCTTTTTTTCTCTTTCGAGTAGAATCAAAAAGTTTCCAAACTGAGCTGTACGCAAACTCTTCTTCCATCATCCGCATTGGGCTAAAACGTGAAATTTTAAATATAAAAAATCGACTTTTCTTTTTTTCTCGATAGGTTGTTTGAAAAAAAAAATACATATTCCCACTGCCCCTTATCAAATATAGAAAAAATAAATCATTACAGGACGACACTGGAGTATCCCATTTTTGGAAGGTGACATTTTTATCTATCTTGGAACGATAAGTTGTTGGTGATATTTTTTTTGTTTTCATTGATACCTCACTTTAATACGAATGCTTGACCCAACACCTGATGGCGGTTGCACTTCTAAAGTGGGCACTTTATCATCCGTCGAATTTGCAGGTCTTTTGATTGCTTTTTTTCCATCAGGAAGCTCTTTGTACTCACGCCCATCTGAAGCTTTCTTTTCTTCACCAGGAAGTTTTTTAAAATCTTCATCAAGTGTATTATCATCACCTTTCTTGAGATACTGACGAGTACCTCGATCTTTGTTTTTGATTTCTTTTTTAATATCTTTTCCGCTGATGATCCCAGCCTCTTTGAGTGGTTTTTCAAGGTTATCATGCTCTTTACTCAGAACATGATAACCTTCTTTTATCAAATCAACAACAGTTCGGTCAACTTGATGCCCGAGAACTTCTATTGTTTTAAAAAACTGATCCCAGTTTATAACCTTTGCAGCAATCACGGCAGCTATTACCGTCATTGCTGTATAGGGATTTAAAACAACATTTTCTAAAGCAAGTCCTCCCATACCCAATATGGGGGCAAATAATAATGGCTGGACAGATCTGTCATTTGGATTAGCAACAAGGGATGCTAAATCAAAGCTGACTTTCGATTCCCTGACAGAATTCACGGTTCTGATTTTATAAACATTCAATACGCGAACTTCCACGTAGCCAATCTCTTGATAGTGCCCCTCCGTAACAAATCGTGCGTAGATTTGATCAGAAACCTTGGTCCATGGTGTTTCTTGTGCTTTATTTATCTTATTTCGGACATCAATGACCTGACTTAAAATTTGATAATCAAAATTTGAGTCTTTGATTTCTTGTACTCGATTTTTAATTTGGATTATTGAGTTTCCAATTTCACCAAGACCTATTAAAAATTCATTCGATACAACATCAAATTTAGGTAAATGGCCATTGGTTTTTTCCGAAATTTTATTCCAGTCATTTTTGATTTTTTCTAAAAATGACTGATCAAGCTCTTGTCTTCTTTCAGGCAATAAATCATCAATGATTTTCTGTCCATCTTTATTCAGCTCTGCATAACTAAGACCTGCCTGTAAGCTCCAAATCAGCACCTGAAGATCTCGAGAGAAATAGCGAGGCATACCTCGCATAGTCAATTCTCGAATTATCTGTCTGCGACTACCTTGAAGTGTACTTAGGTTATAAAGAAATCCACTTGGGCTAGAAGCGTGACGATCAAGACAAAAGGTCATAACCGGAATAATGTAATCTCCAGAACTTAATAACATTTCCCCTGTTTTTGCGTACTCAATTTGCTGTCGCCTAATCACACGGGAAAACGGATTCCCTGGCAAAATATTGACGGTTGTAAATTCATTGATTTTTGGCGATTGTGTTGGAGAATTTTTATAAATCAAATCAGAAATTTGCTCTTTGACGAGAGCCTTTGTTACTTGCTCTCCAATCCCACCCGGAACTGATTTATTAATATCTAAAAATTGACAAGAAATTAAATTTAAAATGACGATGACATAAACGAATAGCTGGCCTAACACTAAATCACCTGGCCCTTTGCTAGCCTATCAAGAAAGACTTCTGCTGGTAAAATTTCAACTCCGTCTGCGTTTAGGATTTCATTTCCCCGGTATATACCCAACAAAGACTTACATCTTCCATCTGATTTATTTTTGAAATCAATCAATGGATCGTTCCAACGCTTGTCCCATTTTTTGGCGGATTTGATCTCGATAGCCGTAAGCTTCTGTTTTGTTGACATCGTCTTTTTTTGATTTTCAATGATCAAATCAATTTCATAGCCTCCGCTATATTTATAATAAAAAAGATCGCGATTTTTTTTCAAGTAGCGGTTATGAATCCGAACCTCATTAATAATTAGCGCTTCAAAGGCATGACCACTCCAGACAGAATCTATTTCTTCAAAAGCAAGATTGGCACAAGCTCGACTGACGCCATTGTCAAATAGATAGAATTTAGGATGGTTTAATTCCTTTGAGTTGAATTTGACTTTTAGACTTGGAAGGCGAAATCCTAAAAGAGTTTCCTCAAGGATTTCAAAATATGATTGCACAGTCGATCGCCCAACAAAAGATTCTCTAGCAACATTGTCGACATTTAAAATTTGTGCATTGTAAGTTCCACAAATATTCAAAAATCTTATAAATGGTTCCAGTCTTCGAATGAGACCTTCTTCGACCAACTCTTCACGCAAATATGTTTCCACATAAGATGCCAAATAATCAGCACTATCATTTGGCTTGGTGATTGATGTCGGCAAAGAGCCCCACTGAATGGCCTGATCAAGCGAGTAAAATTTTTTATATTCAAAATGAGTCATTGGAAAAAGCTGGGCAGAGATAGCTCTACCAGCCAAAAGATTGGCTCCTTGCCTTCTTAATTTCCTGGCGCTGGAACCACTTAGGGCAAAGTTCAATTTTTTTGATTCAAGCAAGCTGTGGACTTCATCAAGCAGAGACGGAATTTTTTGAATTTCATCAAGAAAAACCCAAGATCCTGCCTTAAGATCTTTTGTTAGTGTTTGCAGATGAGAAGGATTAGAGCTCAATGCTAGATAATTCTTTGACTGCAAAAGATCGATCTCTAGATCAACGGGAACAACATTACGAATCAGAGTGCTTTTCCCCGTGCCACGAGGCCCTAAAAGCATAAAACTGGATTTTGGTAGTGATAAAAGTCTTTGAATATTCATATCTTAGAGTATTCCACATGATAGTGGCGAAAATCCAGCACAATCGCCAGTACGGTGCGGATTGTGCTTTATGTCTAATACAACCAATACCCACCGACTAAAAGTTTTTCATCTGTCATATTTGTGTTGTTTGTAACGCACAAATTGTCATCGCAAAATCCAATACGATTCACTGCGATTTGAGACCAAATAATCACGGCCCGCCGCTTGCTCTACATAAATGCAAAGGGAGGTTTCATTATGAAATCAATTAAATCGTTATTTATCATTTTGGCATTCACAGGCGTTTCACTTAATAGCTTGGCAGAGGCGCGAAAGGACTTGAGCTCGTCTCAATATGAGAATTTATTAAAACAAGATGGCTTAAACAAAGAAACTATCGAACAAATGAAAAAGGTTTTTTATTCTTACGATGCCAACAATCAACGAATCGACCGCAAAGGTTTTGTAACAAAACTGCGAGCGCAAGGACTTTCAAATGATTTGATTCGTGTTGGAATTCAAACTTTCTACGCTATACGTACAGATAAATCAGAGATTTTAGTTAACGGCAAAATCGCGCTACTTACCGAGCTGACAATGAAATATGAGAGCGTTGAAGATGCAAAATCGATGGGCTTATCACTTGACGAAATAAATGCTGACAGAGCAAAATTAAATAATTTATTTATTTCTAAAGCGAAAGGTGCTGCAGACGAAGAAGCAAATGTAAAAATCCGAAGCGCTATCAAAGTGATTCAAAAAGTAGTCCGCTCACAAGAACGATCTCAGGCATCAGCTAAAAACGATAAATCAGGAACTAATTAATTAAATCAGAGGTAGGATTCATTTTCCTACCTCTATTTGTAACATATGACCCTCAACATTTTAAACCAAGATTAAGATCAAACAGCTTGATCTATTTTTACAACAAATAGACTTAAGCTGTCTATTTCACGAGCAAGTCGCAACAATTACAAGACACCGAATTGCCAGAAAATCTACATTCTATAGTACGATTCAGCAGCATCTGACGCCATCTCCTATCTTTTCTTTTCATTGAATTATTAATGAATTTTGCAAGAATAATTTAAACGCTTCTCATAGTTCGAGTCCTGCGAGAAATTAAATTCTTTCCGCACTCAAACACTGACGAGCCTTGATAGTAGGCTGTTGAAAAACTATTTCGGTTTGGATTCTGGGATTTTTTGGCTGATTGAAAAACGAAGATGTGATTTGCCAGGGCTTAAATTGAGTAAAGTTAGTCTCAAATTAAAAAGAGGTGTTCGTGAATAAAATTACAAATAATTTAATATTAAAAGTGTTTCTTATCAATTTTGCGTCATCTATCTTATGTTCTGCCATTGCATATGCATTGTCTTCGACCATAATTTTAAACCAAAATCAATTAGACAAATTTCCGAAAAATTTAGGCACTCAAGACTTTTTTATCCTCAAACAAAATACAACCGTTAAAGCAAAACACAAAACACAAATCTCAGCCATCGACTGTCGCGCAAACATCAGCAAAACAATATGCATAGTCGAACCTGCGACCACAGGCCAACAACCGATGGATCGGCAATGTCTTGATGGCGGGAACTCATACTCTGTGTTTTTTGAAAAAATATATGATAATTATCCACCCAGTTTGCAAAAAATGTTTTGCTCAGTGAAAAGAATCTTTATTGAAAAATCTTTCTCAGGTACCGCCTATGCGGGTGCAATTTATAATAGTCAGGGGCAACCCACTGGCGCGATCATGGGAATAAGACAGTCCGTATTGGATCAAAATTTAGACTTGCAAACTTGGGCATCATGGAAAGAACAATTATCATTTGGCGGGACAACGAACTCATTTGATCCGGTCGACAACCTGCCAAGAATTGAAACTTCAAGCACATCTAAGGTCAGTGATTTTTTATATTTCGTTATAGCGCACGAGTTTGGGCATATTTTTGATTTTGCCAATGGTCTAAATCATACAACTGATTGCACAGCACCCAACCCGCAACCAGGAACTGGCGATTGCAAACTGGCCCCAGGCACATGGGGAGCTCTCAGCTGGGAACGCACCACAAAACCTCTGGCACAAAATGATTTTTTTAATCGCACCGGCTTGTGTTTTTACAATTGCCCAAATCCCCTCTCACCTCAAAATGTGTCGCAAGTTTATGCCGATCTATCGCAAACAAACTTTATTAGCACCTATGCGAGTACTCAACCTTGGGATGATTTTGCCGACAGTCTGGCTTATTTTCTAATTTCACAAAATTTAAATGCTAACTACCTAATTGACACCAAACAAAACAGCTCTCCACATGTTTTTGATATCATGGCTAAATTGCATTCCGATCTGTTTGCTGAAAAATATCAGTACATACAAAATTTTATGAATCGCAAAGACCTTTATTACCCATGACAACGATCAGTATTTTCACCAGTTCACTCAGGAATGGCAGATCGTGTTGTGTTTTCTGTTGATTTCATTTAGCATCAGCTTATGAATTGGAAAATACTCTCAGTTCCCGCATTTTTTATTTTTCTGTATACTGCTGAAAAATTATATCCGAATCGTGAAACGAAGCTCGGCATGTGGCGTTTTTATCAAAATTTAGGGTTTTTAATAATTTGGCTGATCCTTGTACTTTTTTTTATAGAAGCACCTGTTTTAATTTGGGGACACGAACAGCTAAGTAAAAAAATTAATTTTTTTACTTACTTTTCTCAGTATATCTCGATCCCCCCGATTATATATTATTTTTTTTCATTTTTGATGCTTGATTATTCGAGTTATTTTTGGTATCGAGCCACTCATAAAATTCCAATTTTTTGGAGACTCCATCAGATTCATCATTCAGACTTAGAGCTTGATGCAAGCTCTGTTTTTCGTTTGCACACAATAGAGTCGGTGTTGAATTATATATATAAAATTGGTATTGGCGTCATTCTTGGGGTTGAAATAAGTTATGTCACATATTACGAATTTCTAAGAATGCAAATGTCATTTTTTCATCACAGTAATATATTAATTCCAGAATATATTGATAAAATTCTAAGTAAAATTATCATCACACCTTCGATACATCTTAATCACCACATGCTTGATCATAAACTTGCAAATCCTAATTTTGGCTCTGTTCTGGCAATTTGGGATATGCTTCACAAAACTTATCCAAAACAAAACTATGAAACGACACCTACTCTCGGCATCCCAGAATATAGAGACAAAAATTCGCTATCATTTTTTCGTATGATGTTCATTATTCCATTCACAAAACAAAACGTTAGGTCAAAATACTCTGCAAACCCAGAACAGGTTACTTAAATGAATTGGAAGACTTTACTAATCCCAGCTTTTTTTATTTTTTTTAGAACTGCGGAAATTTTATATCCTAAAAGAGCAGAAGCTCAAGGCTACTGGCGTATTTATCAGAACTTATCCCATGCCGCCCTCTGGTTTTTGATCGTCATATTTTTTTTAGAAAACCCCATGCTTAATTGGGGAAATAACATGCTCCATAGACAATTAAATTTATATTATTTTCTTTCTCAATACATAAATATAAATACTCTATTTTATGCTTTATTTTCTTTTCTTATTTTGGATTATTCAACGTATGTTTGGCATCGCCTAACCCATCGAATTCCGTTTCTATGGCGATTTCATAAAGTCCATCATTCAGACTTGAGTATGGATGCCAGCACAATTTTTCGTTTTCATTTTGTTGAGCTCAGTCTGCATTACACATATAAAATCACAATTGCAGCCCTTCTTGGAATTCGCATGTCTCACCTTGCGTCCTATGAAGTTTTCTTGGCAATATGTTCTCTCTTTCATCATAGCAACATCAATCTCCCAGAGAATATTGATCGACAATTACGGAAACTTATTATCACCAGAGCTTTGCACATCAATCATCACCAGATGGATTTAAAATTGGCTCATTCAAATTTCGGCTCAATCTTGACGATATGGGATATTATCCACAACACACTTTCAAAACCAAATGCAAATATACAAGAAATCTGCGGTTTAGAAAAATTCCGCACCAAAGAATCTTTATCGTTTTACAGAACTCTATTTCTATTACCTTTAGAGACAGAAGCAAAGATTCCCAAAAAAAATGCGGCAACTCCTGAAAGTAAATAAATCTTAAATTTGACCAGAAAATTTATTATAAAATCAAATAAGGAGGGATCCGGCCTTTGCGTCAGCAAACCCATTTTAAATTGATAAGCTTGCAATATCTCTGACGGTCGATTTACTTGCACACCCTTCTGATCTGCTAGCAATCTACCTGCAATTTTAATCTCTTCGTTACCAATCAATCTTCTCATATCTAAGTACAAATCCTGATTTACCGTAGCAACACCATCTGCTTCAATGTAAAGACTATGGACCCGTTTTTTCTTTTCAGAGTCACTCATCGCTACAATTTTTTTAAAAACAGGCTCGATCATTGTGATTGGGTATTTATGCTCTAATGCTGGTGAAAAATAATTACGCGACATCGACATATGAAATGGATAGAATCTATCTGCATAAATCATTAATATATCCGTCAATTGAGCATCCGTGAGATGATCAATTTCATCTTCAGTAAAACGATAGACCTTATAATAACCCTGATCTAAATATGATACGCTTTGGTTACCAAGCTGAGACTGCTGGGCCAACAGCTCGAAAGGGGTGATCACTAAAAATACAAAACTAATGAACAATTGCAAACAAACTGTCTTTATCACTGATAGATTTCCATTTCTAAAGCTAAAAATGTGCTTTTACTAAGAATCCAGAATTAATTATCTAAATTCATCCTGCTCGTTGGCAAGTCTTTACTTTAGACTAAAATTTGTTTATTCTTATCTATGTGCGCTGGGCAAAGCCACAGCGAGCCAGTGTGAGCAAAGTCATGAC
>CAZMVK010000153.1:8113-8770 GCA_964569545.1 uncultured Bdellovibrio sp. | reverse complement strand
CCATATTGATTCCGCCTTCGCCAGAGTAGGGCTGGGATGGATCATTTCCAAGCATGGCAATTTTATGTTCTTCTAAAAGTATTCTTTCAAAGGTTTCGTAATGTGAAAGATCCTGCTCAAGGAAATTTTTAATAAAAAATTGCGCCGATAAAGTAATGTTTTTTATATAAAGTTTTGAATAAGTATTTTTTGTTGGCTCACCTATAAATAATGACTGTATCCAAAAATGGTTGTCTTTGCGTACTTGTTGATATTTTGTAGTATTGTTTTTCGAAGCATTGACTAGCCAGTTTGATTTTTCTTCTCTCCAAATGAAATCACAGGTATTCGCCGACCCCAGCGAGATAAAGCTATATAAAAAAAGGATCAAGAAAACTAGTTTACGCATACTTATATCCATGCAAACTGTGCCAATGTCTCATTTTGATACGGAAAAAATATGTATTCGCATTAAATTTGTTTGATTTTATATTTACGATACTTGTCTATGAATTTGTCTATAAATTTAAATTGATTTGAATGATGTGTTGATTCATTCAAGGAGCTTATTGTGAGTTAACCTAACATTTATTTTTGCATTCATCGATGTTTATTGTACATATTGTGTCAGTTGAGTGACATTAATTGTTAGTTTAGAATGGTCCCGTGCAAGAGTAC
>CAZMVK010000153.1:4675-8103 GCA_964569545.1 uncultured Bdellovibrio sp. | reverse complement strand
ACTCGTCTTGAGTTGGGAAGGGATTGCGACTGACCAGATTACAATGTTTATAATAAAATTCCCAGGAACGATAAGGACGAGGCTCTGGCGAACGGTAATCCAACGTAAATCCATCAGCTGCATAAGCTGCGGCACGAGGTCTGCCCATTGCCTGTTTTGCTTCAATTTGCTGACGTGCAGTGGGGGAAGAGCAAGCTGTAATCATATTACAAAACAACAAGATCAGTATTTTAGCTGATAGATATTTATATTTTGCCAAAACAAAAACAAAAATGTTTTTTGTATTTTTAAAAATAAATGAGCGGGTTGATATCTTCTGCTTCAATCAGTCTTCCTTGTAATCGCCAGTTTTTGGTTTACGTCATTGTTGATTTTTTCATCTGACTGTCATCTGACGTTGAACATAAACCCTGAGGATCATTTCGGAATATTTGCAATGAAACTAAAAGGGGCGTGTTCACTACTTTGGTCATACCAAAAGCATCTTGATAATCTGATTTATGCAGAGTAGGTTTTGTGGCATGAAAAACAATCCATTACAGGTTCATTGGACTCGTGGGTCCATGACAGAGAGTACTCATATTGTTGATGCAGTTGTTCTAGATGCGCAAGGTCTGGTTCAGGCAGAGTTCGGTGTCGGTACTTTGGATAAGATATACCCACGCAGTGCGATTAAAATATTTCAGGCACTGCCCTTGGTCTTGTCGGGAGCTGCAGATCATTATCAACTGACTGCTGAGCATTTAGCTTTGGCTTGTGCCTCGCA
The DNA here is from genome assembly GCA_964569545.1 of uncultured Bdellovibrio sp. GTDB lineage: Bacteria > Bdellovibrionota > Bdellovibrionia > Bdellovibrionales > Bdellovibrionaceae > CAZMVK01. The sequence goes on along the minus strand of CAZMVK010000153.1, from coordinate 7,337 downwards.
TTTTGGCGAGCCACAGCATGTCGAGCTGATTCGCTCTTGGCTTCAAAAAATTTCCCGTGATGAGGGCAGTTTGATTTGTGCCGCGCATTTACCACTGGGTGAAAAAGGCCAACAGCTTTTTTGGCAAAATAACGACAGTCTTCATCGCTGGCATAACAACTGTTCTGGTAAACATTGTGGATTGATTTCCTCTTTGCTTTACAGAAAAATTCAGATTGCAGATTATCATTCTTATAATCACCCTGCACAAATTGAAATTCGTCAGATCTTAAGCATTTTATCTGGCGAGTCCATGGATCAAGCGTCTTGGGCTGTGGATGGTTGTGAGCTTCCAACTTATGCTACTACTTTAAAAGGTTTGGCTAGAATGTGGTCACATTTACTTGCTGAAAACTTGCAAAATTCTTCTCTGCCTGCGGATACCGCGAAAGGATTGTTGAGGCTTAAGTCTGCAATGATTCAGCATCCTTATTTGGTTGGTGGTTCCGATTCTATGTGCAGTGAGGTTATTGCGGCAACGGGCGGCAATGTGCTGATCAAAATTGGGGCTGAAGGAGTTTATGCAGGAATTATTGAGAGAGCAGGTTTGGCATTTGCTCTGAAAGTGCGAGATGGGCATATGCGCGCTAGCAAGGTTGCTCTGGCTTATTTGGTAAATTTATATTCAGGTTTTTCAAACGAAGAAAAACAAACTCTGCAAGCGTACTTACATCCCAAGGTCCTGACCTGGGGGCAAAATCAAGTCGGCCAAGTTATCGTTCAATAAAAGACTCACAATTTTTCCAAGATATGTTAGTATAGTTCTTTATGTTTTTGCAAAAGACGATTCGACAGCGAACACAGGTCAAAGGTATAGGGCTGCATTCTGGCGAGCCTTGCACTTTGACATTTGTGCCATCACCACCCAATACAGGTGTGCATTTTGTGCGCACAGATTTGCCACAGGCTAAGCCAATTCGGGTTTCAGCCCGCAATGTTTCAGCTACTGGATATGCCACAACTTTAGGTGGGGAATCTTTTTCAGTTTCAACTGTTGAGCACTGTATGTCTGCTTTATCTGCTCTGAGAATTGACAATGTGATTATTGAATTGGACGGACCAGAAATTCCAATTTGCGATGGCAGCGCCAGAGACTTTCTAGCGGCTTTGCACAGTGTGGGTTTGATCGAGCAAGACCAACCTCGAAAATATTTTTATGTGACTCAGCCAATTTATTACTCAGACGGCGATAAACAAGCCTACGTGGTACCTTACCATGGTCTGCGTTTGACGGTCAGTATTGATTTTTCGCATCCTTTGATTGGACGCGAAAAAATTGATTTAGATATCAACGATCAATCATTCACTCGAGAAATTGCTAATGCTAGAACGTTTGGTTTTATGAAAGATGTAGAAACTCTGCAGGCTAGTGGTTTGGCTCGAGGGGGCAGTTTAGATAATGCAATTGTTCTCAGTGATGATGGTATTTTAAATCCAGATGGCTTGCGTTTTACTGATGAATTCGTACGTCACAAAGCTTTGGATGCATTGGGTGATTTGGTTACGCTGAGTGTTCCATTGATGGGTCATGTGATATTGCATAAAGCTGGTCATGATGTCATGAATAAGTTGATTCTGAAAATGATGGAAGCCACTGACAGCTATCGTTTGAGAGAGTTGGGCGAGCCTTTACCGTCAATCATTTAAAAGAAAATGTATATTGCCCCAATCTTCTGTTTTTAATAGTGGGATTTTGTGTTCTTTTAGTCGATTGATCACCTCAATATGCGGATGACCATATTTTTCTTTTCTTGCCGATGCCACCGCCCATTTTAAATGTGGCAAATGAAGCAGTAAAAAATTTGAGGTGCTAGTGCGGCTGCCGTGGTGACCTAAAACTAAACCATAAATATTATTTAGTTGATTATTTTGTTTGGCCCAGATCGCTTCTTGTTTGGTCGGAGAATCGCCAGGAATAAGAATGTGAGACGAGACAGCAGTTAATATTAAACTGCGATCATTTGTGTGTTTAAGGTTAGCTGAAGGAGAAAAAATATTTTTGAAATCAATTTTATTGAATTTCCCGCGCAAAAGTTTAGGGCACAGATTTATTTTTTCAAAAGTTTGCTGGCGTTTTTCTGAGGTTTTTCCAAGAGGTTTTTGCCATAGGCAAGAATTTGGTAATTTTTTAAAATAATTCACAGCAAAAGATAAATGGTCCCAGTCCCAGTGTGAGAGATGAATGATGTTTGTTTTAAAGCGGCAAAGGGGTTCAACAGAAGAAATGACATTTTTTTCGCCTCCCATGTCAAAGTGAATGCAAACTGAATCTTCAATCAGTGTTGTCCATTGACCCTGGCCTACATTCCAAACAATAAACTGTTGAGTGGAGATTTGCGCGCGAGCAGGCAAAGTGAGAAATTGGAATATAATTAAAAAATAAAAAAGTAATTTCATATTTAATTTTTCTGTTTTTGGTAACGAAAAAGAGTCAATAATTCGACGGCAAAATGGATGAAGGCTAGGAAATACCAAAAGCGAAGCCAGCTGGAGTTGAAATTGTTTGGTAAAGAATTGCTCAGTGAATGAGAGAGTAGATTGGTATTTGAGTTGCTGAGCTCAATGTTGTTTTGCAGTCGAATAATAAAACTAGAGATAAAACCAGAGCAACTATGGATCATGT
>CAZMVK010000153.1:0-4665 GCA_964569545.1 uncultured Bdellovibrio sp. | reverse complement strand
ATTGCCAGCCGCGATCACTAAACAAAGCAAAAGGCATTGGCAGAGTGGCTAACAATGAAATTGGAAATAAGAATACTGATAACAGCGGAGCTAGGATAAAGTTACAAAAAAGGCCTGTGATAGAAAATGATCCCAGTGGGATCATCAATAGAATTTGAACAAATAAATTTTGTAGAAAAAAGATCAAAGACTGATGCATCCATCGATGCCAAAGCTTTGTTTTAAATTTGATTTTAGCAATACAAATTGAAGGCAGGCACAAGGCAATAGCGACAAGCCAAGACAAGAAAAATGAAAAACTATGAATCCATTCTGGAAAAACCATCAGGCACAAGGCTCCGCTGATGATGGTGGATTTGTTGCTATTAAAATGCAGTTGAAAAAGCGTCGAGAACTGTCGAAATAACCATAAAAACAAGGCGCGCACGATGGGTGGTTGGAATCCAGTGCAAAGGCTATAAAAAATTAAAAAATTGATGATCAACAGATGATATAAAAATCCTTGTTGCCATTTTTTAGGTAGGAAAAGTTCGATGAGGCTTAAAAGCAACTGTAAATGGGCACCTGAGACAACGATCAGATGGATCAGTCCTGAATTGATCAAAATTCCCTGTGTGTGTGGGCTGATTAGGTTGGTGCCGCATAAAAAGCCAGAGCTCAGTTCTCCATGTGTCAAAACTGGGTTGATTGATTGATGACAAATATTTTGTAGATGTTGCGACAGTTCAAGGAGCATTGATAGTACTTCTGCAAAAATGTGACTTTATCTGTCTTAGATTGAACACAGAATTTAAATGCTGCGAGAATTGATTTTCGGATGAATTTTTGTTGTTTTCAGTTTTGTAGATCGATTTCTGTCAGATCAGTATGTTCTTTTGTAATAGTTTTTTAAGAATATAAAATGCTGTGACAGTGACGGTTTCGATTTCTGTAATTTTTTAATTAAGAACGCATTAATATATAAATTAAATAAGTATTTACGTATACTTATCCATGCTCATAATTACTGCAAATGGCTGAAAGCCTTATTTATCAAATGGTCCAAGGTCTAGACATATAGGCTTTCCCCAAATTATGTGGATAACTTATGTGGAGCCAGTTTGTGACTTGGTGCTTGAGAATAAATTCAATGATGTGTCATAATTAGTGTATGAAAAACAAAACACTTTTTTTATTTTTTATGCTGACAGCTTGCGCAGTAACACCTGCTAAACATCGTTCTAACGTGAGTGAAAACAAAGCAACGGTTGAAAAACAAAAAACTGAAAGCACAGATTCGGTCGATCGTGACCTGGCAATGGTGCTGCAGAAAAAAGCTCAGATGGATATTCAGAGCCCTTCTTTGACTTCGATGAGCGAGGTTGAGTTGCTTAAGTCTTTGTCTGAAGCTCGAGATCGTCAGGACGTTGTAGGTTTTAACAAACGTTATGATGTTTTTATGCAACGATTTTCAATGGGTGCTTTGGCTGGTGACGCTGTTTATTTAGCAGGCTTACAAGAGTTGTCTTTGAAAAATTATGGTAAAGCATTGAAATATTTTTCGATGGTTCAAAAACTTTATCCCTACAATCACAGAGCTGCATCGTCTTTGTATTTTAAAGGTGTGACTTTGAAAAAAATGAATTTAGCAACGCAAGCTGTGTCTGCATATTCATTAGTTGTTAAAAAATATCCAGGCAGTCCAGAAGCGCTTCGCGCACATAATGAACTGAAATATCTTAACAAGTAGGTTGGCCAATGAGAAAAGCACAGTTAGGGATGTTGATTTTCCTTTTGGGTTCAATCGCACAGTCGCAGGCACAGGATCAGGCAGATTTAGAAAAAGAAAAACGCTTTCACGAAATTTACAAAAAATATAATCAATCTCCAACCAGCGAAGAAACCTGGAGTCAGTCAACAACTGGCAAACAAGAAAACTATATTATTCAGTCTGGTGATACTTTGTGGGGTGTCAGTGATACCTTGTTTGCGGACCCGCAGTATTGGCCTAAAGTTTGGTCTTTAAATTCTGGAACCATTGGTAATCCTCATGAGGTTCACGTTAAACAAGTCGTTCGATTTACAGCTGGTACGGCAGGAGAGCCACCATCGATTCAGTTGACTGAGGCAACCGAGAATGATCGAAATTTAGTGCAGGTGACGGCACAAGAAAAATCTGTGTTAAAAGATGTTAAAATTCCTGAATTAGAAACGCCAGTAAAAACAGTTTTAGAGGTTCCAGATAGTTTGCCAAATTGGCAGTATAAAACTCATTCAGAGAAAGAAAAACTTATTTTTGAATTGGATCAAAGAGCTGGTAAATTTAAATCAGCAAAAATGAGTTTAAATTATGAAATTCGCACCAAAGAACCAAAGGCAATTGGCGAAGTAAAAGAAACCGAGTTTGGTTTGCAGCAGGTTGGAGAAACTCACTATGTTTATGTGCAAATTCAAAAGCCACAAATAAAAAAATATATTGCAGTTAAAAAAATCGGCGAATTGGATTCGGATTTCGCAGAAAATAAGGGATATATTTGGCAAATGCAAGCTGAGCTAGAGTTGCAAGAACTTGTGGATGCTAAAACAAAATTGTATCGTGCGATGGTCACAAAATCTTATGAGCCACTGGATGTAGGTGCGATGTTGGTTGATGATCAAGTTTCTCAGTTTGATTTATCGATGCCAGCTAATACGGAAATGCTTCGTGGTGAAATCATTGGTGGTCAGTTTGAAGAAAAACGTTTGATGTTAAGTCCTGGTCAAATTGTTTTTATGTCGGGAAAAGGTTATCAAAATGGCCACGCGTACTCTATTTTTAAAAATAGAGAGATTAGAATCGCAGATACAGATGCTAAATCTAATCCATTAGAAATTGGTCGAGTCAAAGTAATCCGTGTTGATGGCAACTATGTGACAGCTGTGATAATCAGTGCAAATGAAGAAATCTTGGTAGGCGATAAAACCAATCGTTAGTTTTTCAAGACTTTTCTTTCAAGGCTTTCGTCTATACCAAAATAACTTAACACTTTATAAATAGATTTTATTGCTTGGTGTTGATTATAATTAAAGCATGAGTACAAATAAAAATAAGATTTTAATAATCGAAGATGAACAAGACATTCGTGAAGCAATCGTTGCCGTATTAGAAGATCAGTTCACCGTACTGACTGCCGCTACGGGTTTATCGGGTTTAAAAGAAGCCATTCGTAACAAGCCGGATTTGATAGTTTTAGATTTAAATCTGCCTGATTTAGATGGTTACCAAGTTTGTAAAAGCCTACGAGAAGATTCTGACTTTAAAACAATTCCAATAATAATTTTGACTGCCTTTAACGAATCAGATGATCGTGTTCGTGCATTTAATATGGGTGCAGATGATTATTTGGCTAAACCATTTAGCAATGTCGAGCTGATATCTAGAATCAATCGCAAGCTGAATGTAACAAAAGAGATGTTTAATTCTTTTGGTAATAAAATGGATATTATTGAAAATGACACACTACTTTGTGGTAATTTAAAATTGAATGCAAAAAACCAGAGTGTGCTTTTAGGCGGGCAATCCGTTCATCTCAGCTCTATTGAATTTAAGTTGATGCGTTTATTTATTGAAAACAAAGGTCAATTGCTCAGTCGCCAGAGAATTATAGAAAATGTTTGGGAAAGCCAATCGGTCTCTGAAAGAGTGATCGATCCGCATATTGTTTCATTGAGAAACAAGCTCAGTGATTTTGATCATACGATATCTGCTATCTATCGTGGTGGTTATATTTTGAAATAGTCCAAAGTCCAGCAGGCCTAACGTCCAATTCGTGTCTAGTTCGCTTTTAGTGTCTATAGAATTTAAATAAAGACTCATTTATTTTTTAGAATTGTCGATATGCTATCCATGGATGCATTTGACGTAGAAATAAAAATAGAGTTTATTAATGAATCACTAATGAATCTGGAAGAGGCAGAAGGTTCCTTTATGGAACTTGAATCCGCTTCGGATACCAAACCCTTGTTAGACAAAATTTTTCGTCTAGCACACAACCTTAAGGGTGGCTCGCGAGCTGTTGGCTTCGGCGATGTCGCAGAATTTACGCATCAGTTGGAAAACTTGGTGTTAAAAATTCAAAAGGGTGAGGTGGCATTGTCTCCGCAGTTGATTACAACATTACTGCGTTCCAACGACAGGTTGGTTGAGATGCTGTCAGAGCTTAAATCAAATATTGAAGCTCATTTTGACAATGCAGATATTTTAAAAGAAATCCAAGATTGGGTAGATGGTCGCACTGTTGAGACTCAAGAATCTGTAGCCGAGACTTTATCATCAAGTGAGAGTGTCAGTGCAGAGGACTCAGTGCCAAATGCAACAAACTTTTTTGCTGAAGAAAATAAATCACCAGAGCCTGAAGTTGAATATGAGCCTAACACAGAGTTGCTTGCTGAGTTGCAAGCAAAAGAAAGTTATTTCACTGAGCCTTCTCCAGATTTGGTTGAAAACACTGAATTGCTTGCAGAATTGCAGGCGCAATTAGGTGGTGAGTCTAATGATGAAACAAATACTGAAATTAATGCCAGTAATAATGTTGTTTCAGAGACAGAAGCTCATTTGGAAGCTTCACAACAAACACCGGTAGCAACAGTAGTCGCGGCCGCGGTTCCTCAAGAGATTGTTGTCGCTCAAAATGACAAGGTTGAGAA
>CAZMVK010000152.1:8457-8842 GCA_964569545.1 uncultured Bdellovibrio sp. | reverse complement strand
ACCAATCACACTAAATCTGTGAAAAAACTCCCGCTCAAGAAAAAACAGCACACTGGAATACCGGACCATATTGCTGAAAAAATTATGAACCCATTTTTTACAACAAAAGATCCAGATAAAGGAACGGGCCTGGGTCTTTCTATTGCATATTCAATTGTGAAAGATCACGGTGGTTCCTTGGTGTACAATAAGCTCTGTTCTAATACTCAATTTGTTTTAACAATACCGATATCTCAGAGTTTAAATTCCGAATTAAAAAAGTCATCCTAGTTGATTTCGTTTGTGAGATGAATTGTATCTGGTCTCAGGTTTATTTCAACCGAGACCAGACGACGAATGATAGGGGATTACTCGATATTAGAAAGTTTTTGCACCATCGGTGAAG
>CAZMVK010000152.1:0-8447 GCA_964569545.1 uncultured Bdellovibrio sp. | reverse complement strand
TTGAAATCAGATCTTTTTTATAAGCATCAGCTTCTTTTTGTGTTGTGAACAAACCAACATTCACGCGATACCAAGTTTGATTCTTGATTTTTGCAGAAATGTAAAAGGCACTGAAGCCTTTTTCTTTTAGCTCGGCCGCTCGTTTTTGTGCTTCTTGTTCGCTTGGGTATGAAGCGACTTGCACTGTGTATTTGCCAAGGGCAGATGAGGCTGCAACTTCTTTTGGTAAAGCAGAAGGAATGCGTGAAGCGCTAGAAGGTATCGCTGCGACATGTTCTTCAGATTTGCTTTCATGCGAAGCTTCTTCTTTTCCATGTGCTTTAGTTGTCTCAGTTTTTGATTCATGAGATTTTTCAGCGGCTACTTTTTTTTCTTCATGAACAGCTTCTTTACCGTGACCTTTTGTTGATTCTTTTTTGTCATCAACAACAAACTCTTCAGCAAGTTTTGAAATCTCTTCGTCACTCAATGCTTTTTCTGGTTTTACATTGTGTGCATCGGCAGAGACAGAGGCTACATTGCGATCTCCATGTTCATCTTTTGCGCCGTGTTCGTTTGCAGCGCCGTGATCAGCAGAGGCTTCCTCGTGATTTGCAGCCTCTCCATGTTCACCTTCTTTAGCGGCTTCGTCGTGTGCGGCTGCTTCTTTGTGCTCGCCACCTTCTTCGCTACCAGGCTCCATTTGCGCCATTTTGTGTTGGTTGTCGCTAAATTTTTTTCCAACAAAAGTTCCAATTGAAAAAGATAATAATGCCACGAAAAAAACTAGTACTAGTTTTACGATAGCATCTGTTTTTGATCCACTACGTTCTACAGACATAAAATTCCCCCTTGCTTTCATGCTAAACTCGGCCAACAATCCTGGTCAATGTGTCATCTTAAAGACTAGTAAAACTGTTAAAATGGGGAGTCAAAAAAATGACTTGGGATGCGGCGCTCTACAAAGCAATCAAGGCAGCTAGACTGGGGCGAGAGGTCCTGCTTAAGTATTACGGACGTTTAGAGCACATAGAACATAAGTTCCAAGCTGGGCTTGTCAGTGAGGCCGACAAAGAATCTGAAAAAGTAATTTTTAATTATCTCAGGCAGCATTTTCCACAGGACCAATTTCTAGGTGAGGAATCCACGGCTGCAGATAAAAAAGAGTTCGGTGATCTGCGAAAACTGCTGCCAGCCGTCAGTCCAGGGCGCTGGGTCGTGGATCCGCTTGATGGCACGACAAACTATATTCATCGCTTTCCAATTTTTTGTATCAGTATCGGTTATGAAATCAACGGACAGATTCAGTTGGCAGTCATAGATGTTCCAATGCTGGGTGAGGTTTACACCGCCATTCGTGGCCAAGGCGCTTTCGTTAATGGTCAACGTATGCAAATCAGTCAAACCAAGGAACTCAAAGATTCTTTACTGGCGACAGGATTTTTTAATGAGAACGAAGCCAACCTCGAAGAACAGTTGAAAATTTTCGGTGGCATTGTTCGCAACAGTCGTGGCATTCGTAGATCTGGGGCCGCCGCTTATGATTTAGCAATGGTTGCACGTGGATCACTGGATGCCTTTTGGGAAAAAGGCTTGCAACCTTGGGATTCTGCAGCCGGTATGTTGTTGGTTGAAGAAGCTGGTGGAGTCTTCACCACTTATCGTGGTGAAAAGTATACGCCTTATAAAAATTCAATTATTGCTGGCAATCGAATGATGGTCGAGACATTAGTCGAGAAATTTCGAACGAACTTACGTCCAGACACAGATTAAACTTTTGTGTGACAGATAAAATGAGTTATTCATTTTTGAATCAATTTCTGAATCAATAGAACAATTCAAAAATTAATTATGCATCCAGTGCTTGTCAAAAAGATGACAAGTATGATGACGTTTTTCACTCAAAGCCTGTGGTTTTTTTGGCTGCACGAATGTCGTGTCTAGCTAGAGTAATGACTCGGAAATCAATTACAAATGTTTACAAGAAAAAAAAGACCTTCCTGGTCTAGGTCAATTGGACCATAGTCTGTTTGGCACTGGTGTTGCTTCTATTTAAAGAGAGGACAAGTCTGCTTTCGTCAAGGAGGATGAAGTGGCTGAAGAAAATGCAGCACCAAAAGATGCCGCCGCTGCGGCTCCCGCACCCAGTGCTGGATCAAAGTCGCCATTATTGTTAATCGTATTAGCTGTCATCAATATGCTGGTCGTCGCCGGCGTTGGTTTTATGCTTTATAAGAGTAAACAAAAAGAAGCGTCAGAACCAAAAATTGAACACGTCATCAATGGCGAAGCGGAAGCACAAAAGCATGATGAACATGCCGCTGAAGAAAAAGAAATCATGGGGAAAATATTTCCGCTTGAGACTTTTATCGTCAATTTGTCTGGTTCAAAAGGCCGTCGAATAGCCAAGGTCAATATGGAGCTTGAGCTGCAAGGCGAACAAGTTCAGGCCGAAATTGAAAAACGCAAAGCTCAGATTCGCGACATCATCATTATTATATTGTCGGCAAAAAATTATGATGAGGTTTCTACTCGTGAGGGCAAAGACTCTTTAAAAAATGAAATCAAAGATACGCTCAATGCTTTTTTAACCAAAGGTAAAATCATGAATGTGTATTTTACTGAGTTTATTTACAACTAGGAATTGAAACATGAATCAGGTGTTGTCACAAAGTGAAGTAGATGCCCTCCTTGCTGCAGTTTCTGACGGCGAGGTCAGTAACAGTGGTGGCGGAGGTGGTGGTGGCAGCGGTTCAGTTGCTGCCAAGGGCGGTGGCTCATCTTCTGGCAGTGGTTCTGTCGAAGAAGAAAAAGTTGTCGTTACCTATGATTTAACCAGTCAAGATCGAATCATTCGTGGTCGTTTGCCCCAGCTTGAAGTTATTTATGAAAAATTCATGAGAACATTTCGTGTTTCATTGTCTTCAGCTCTACGCAAGATTGCCTCGCTGACTTTATCCAGCACAGATTATTTAAAATTTGGTGAGTTCATCAATACGTTGCCAATGCCTACCAGTATGACCGTTCTTCGTTTTGCTGGTCTGCGCGGATCTGGTCTTTTTGTCATTGAGAGTAAATTAGCGTACGCCTTGATTGACAGTTTTTTTGGCGGGGTCGATAGACCTTATACAAAAATTGAAGGAAAAGATTTTACTCAGATTGAATTGTCGATTGTCAAAAAAGTTGTCGACCTAGCAATTTCAGATCTTGAAGCAGCATGGGCATCTGTTGAAAAAATAGGTTGTACTTTCGTTCGAACCGAAGTCAATCCGCAATTCGTTGGTATCGTGCCTCCAACAGATGTGGTGATCGCGTCGACTTTTGATGTCGAGTTGGAAAATGCTAATGGCACAATTACTATTGTTTTGCCATACGCAACCATCGAACCAATACGACAAAAATTATCAACTGGTTTTCAGGTTGAATCCGATCAAACAGATAAAAAAATGTGGGTTTCTACAATCAAAGAACAATTGCTTTCAACTGATTTGAATATTCGTGTGGATCTAGGTGAAACAGAAATCAAGCTCAGAGATCTGATGAATTTAAAAGTCGGAGATGTCATTCCATTGGATCAAGATTCAACGGGTGAGTTTGATGTCAAAGTAGAAGGTATGAACAAATTCCGTGGTTATTACGGAATTCATCATGGAACAGTAGCCGTGCAAGTGACCAAGACCGTAGGTAAAGAGGGAGAAGAAAATGTCTGACAGCTTAGATAATTTAGCAGATCAACTTTCGGCAGATGCCGGAGCAGTAAGTGGTGGAGATGGTGGCTCAGGAAATCAAAACTCATCACAATTGGATGAGAAAAAAGATAGAAATTTGCAGTTGATTTTAGATATTCCACTGCGAGTGACGGTTGAGTTGGGTCGAACTAAAATGGCCGTTAATGAATTGCTCAATCTTGGTCAAGGTAGTGTTATCGAGCTAAATAAATTAGCCGGTGAAGCGATGGAAGTTTTCGTCAACGACAAAATGATTGCTCGCGGAGAGGCTGTCGTCGTCAATGAAAAATTTGGCGTTCGCTTAACAGATATTATTTCACCTAAAGAACGTGTTGAGCAGTTAAAATAGGGAGCCTAGGCATGACTAAGCAGACAATTTCATCTTTAGTTTTATTATTTTGTTTCATATTTTCAACGGGAAATGTTTTTGCCGTTGAAAACTCTGTGGATAAGTCTGCTGAAGAATTGCAATTAATAGTTCCGAACAATGATAAAAGTGAGAAAAGCGACCAGCAAACAAAAGACGCAACAATACCAGCCGTTGATAATGCTGATGCTGAAAAATCAATTTTGACTAAATCTGAAAAAGAAATTTCAGTTAATCTAGAAACAGCTAAAAAAGCAGATACTGACTCGAACTCAATTTTTAAATTTATTTTAACAGTATCGATGCTGGGTGTGATGGCAGCTGGTGGCTATTTTCTTTTACAGAAAAAAACCAGAACCGCAGGTGCGCAAAAACAAGCTACACAGATCAAAGTTTTATCACAGCATTATTTGGGACCAAAAAAATCTTTGGCCATAGTTAGAGTCGCTGGTGAATCCGTACTGATTGGTATCACAGATCAGAATATTTCTATGATCAAATCCCTGAGCTTACTTGATGAAGACATTCCAGAAGATTCTCCGAACTCATTTTCTCCAGTACTCAGCAAACATTTAAATAAAAATCCTGGCTTCAAAGAAAATATGATCGCGGCCAATGCTGCAAACGAAGCCAGCGAAGATGATTTTTCGGTAGCAGGAATTAAAGACTTTGTTTCATCGAAACTTAAAAACATGAGGACTCTCGAGTGAAAAAAAGTATTTTGTATTTATGTTTATTTTTCTTTGTGTTTATTTTTAGCAAATCTGCATTGGCTCAAACCAGTGTTTCTGGCGTGACCTTGCCGACGATGAATCTTGGTTTTAAAACAGTTGATAATCCCTCTGATGTTGTTAATGCCATTAAGATCGTTTTGGTGATGACTGTTTTAACATTGGCACCAGCGATATTGATTATGATGACTAGCTTTACCAGATTAATTATCGTTCTTTCTTTTCTTCGTCAAGCCATGGGTGTTCAGCAAATGCCACCCAATCAATTGTTGGTTGGTTTGTCTTTGTTTTTAACCTTTTTTATCATGGGACCAGCCTTTACAGATATGAATCAAAATGGCATTCAACCCTATATTGCTGGTAAAATAAATCAAGAAGCGGCTTTAACCGCAACCCTTGCACCTTTACGTAAATTTATGTTCACACAAACTCGCTCACAAGATTTGTCGCTGTTTGTTCGTTTAAGCAAAATTGAAAAGCCTAAAGTTTTGGCCGATGTGCCAACCATGGTTTTGGTTCCGTCATTTATTATTTCTGAATTAAAAACATCATTTCAAATTGGTTTTATTATTTTCTTACCATTTTTAATTATTGATATGGTTACGGCCAGCGTGTTGATGGCGATGGGTATGATGATGCTGCCGCCGGTGGTGGTGTCTTTGCCTTTTAAGATTATGTTGTTTGTTTTGGTGGATGGGTGGTCCCTAATTGTAGGCTCCATGGTTAAGAGCTTCGGTTGAGGCGGCTGATGAAAAAGGGCCAGCTGACTGCGTTGCTCGGTCGGGTCGCTTGTGCGGCGTCCAGTAGGACGCCTCCGCGCTCGCCTCGGTCGCGCCTTGCATCTGGACCTTTTTGATCAGCCTCTTTCCCGGAGGTGGGACCAGCTTGCTTCGCTCGCTGGGCGGGATGGGACTAGCTTGCTTCGCTCGCTATGGGCGGGCGCGGGATTTGGGATTTTTTTTGGTGGGGGTTTTTTTGTGAATGAGGATTTGATTATTCGGTTGGGGCAGGATGCGCTTAAGACTACGGCTATGCTTTCGGCTCCTATTTTGATTTCTACTTTGGTGGTTGGTTTGTTGGTCAGTGTGTTTCAGGCTTTGACTCAGATTAATGAAGCTACGCTTACTTTTATTCCTAAGATGTTGGTTGTGGCTTTGGTTATTGTGCTTGCTGGTCCTTGGATGATGGACTTGATGACTGTTTATACTGTGAATTTATTTGAGAGTATTGCCACTGTGGTGAGGGAGAATTAGTGATTCCTGGTTTGACAACTTTTCCTGAGGGACAAATTATTGCATTTGCACTTGTGCTGATGCGAATTATTGCTTTTGTTGTCAGTTGTCCCATCATTGGCGCAGCCAATGTTCCAGTGACTGCTAAAGTTTTGTTGAGTTTGACCTTGGCTATTCTTTTGTTTCCTACTTTGCATTTTAATAAAACAGATTTGTTGTCTATTAATGACCAATTAATTTTTTTGGTTACTCGTGAAATATTTGTTGGTCTGGCTCTTGGATATTTGATGCGAATGTTCTTTTTTGCCATCAATGTTGCAGGGGAAATGATCAGTATATCGATGGGTTTATCTGCTGCGCAGATGTTTAATCCCACTTTGGGTACTCAGGTAAATACTATTGAGCAGTTCGAGTTGATGATTGCTACTGTTTTTTTTCTGGCAGTAAATGGTCACCATGTTTTTATTGGTGGATTGGCCGAGAGTTTTCATTTTATTCCGTTGGCAGATATTGCTATCAAAGTAAAAGGTTTTTCTGGAATGGCAGTTGTTGCACAAGATATTTTCATCATGGGATTGAAGATTTCAGCGCCAATTATTATCGCGATTTTTATTACTAATATCACGATGGGCATTGTCGGACGAGCGGTTCCGCAAATCAATGTTTTGGTGACCAGTATGCCAATCACTGTTTTGTTGGGTTTTGCTGTTTTGATTGTGGTGATGCCACTGTTTGTTACGGAAATGAATTTTGTTGCGAATTCGATGGCTGAAAGATTTTTTCAGTTTATGAAGGTGATGTAATGGCTGATGACGATCAGGAAAAAACAGAAGAAGCCTCGCAGACCAGGCGCGAGGATTTTCGCAAACGCGGACAAGTCGCTCACAGTCGTGAGTTGGCAAGCGCTTTGTTTTTGCTTGCTGGCGCGATGGGAATTGTCGTTCTGTCTAAAATGTTTTTTTCGCAAATTTATTCTATGTTTCAATACTCTTTCGGCGTCGACATGGTGCTTGCTGTACGCGAAGGAGATATTTTAACGGCCGCAAAATTTGCCGGAAGCAAAATAGTGGTGTTGATGTTACCCGTTTTGTTGGGTGCCGCTATTATCAGTATGGGCTCCAGTATCGTGCAGGTTGGTTTTCTCAGTGTCGAAGATGCGTTGTCGCCAAATCTAGAAAAAATAAATCCATTGGAAGGTTTTAAACGAATGTTTTCATTACGTACTGTGGTGGAAGCGCTAAAATCTATTGTTAAATTAGTGTTTATTGGCTCCATAGCTTTATCCATTGTCAAAGCTCAGTACATTAAAGTTCCTGCGGTTATTCAATTCTCAGCAGATCAGTTGATTGCTTACCTTGGTGATATCACCGTTCGATTGTTGTCTGCTGTCGGGATGGCAATGCTCTTGCTTAGTGCTGCGGATTATTTTTTCCAGAAATGGGATCTAGATAAAAAAATGATGATGACCAAGCAAGAAGTTAAAGAAGAACACAGACAGCGCGAAGGGGATCCGATGATCAAGGCCCGCATTCGCAAAATTCAACGCGAAATGGCCAATCGTCGAATGATGGAAAAAGTTCCTCAAGCCGATGTGATCGTTACCAATCCAACACATATTGCTGTGGCTTTAAAATATGATGCTAATTTGCCAGCCCCACAATTGGTTGCCAAGGGCGCAGATCTGATTGCAGAAAAAATCAAAGAGATTGCGCGCGAACACAATATTCCAATTATTGAAAACAAACCATTGGCACGAACAATTTTTAAAACTTTGAAATTAGGACAAGTCATCCCGCGAGAACTGTTTGTCGCTGTTGCTGAAGTTCTATCATATGTCTATCGCTTGCGACGGAAGGTTAGAAAATAATGGAACAATTATTTCAGTTTCTTCGCCGATTTGAAAAATACACTCAGAACACCGATATTTTCATTGCTATCGGTTTGTTAGTCATCTTGTCGGTCATGGTCATACCATTGCCGGCAGTTTTGTTGTATTTGGCTTTAACATTTTCATTAGCTCTCAGTATTTTAATATTACTGGTCGCTATTTATATCAATAAAGCTTTAGAATTTTCTGTTTTTCCATCTCTGTTGTTGATGACGACGTTGTATCGTTTGTCACTGAATGTGGCGACAACGAGATTGATTTTAACTCATGGACACCAGGGACCAAAAGCCGCCGGTGAGGTCATCTCGGCATTCGGTAATTTCGTCGTTGGTAATAACTATGTTATCGGGACCATTGTCTTCATCATCTTAGTTGTCATCAACTTTGTCGTCATCACCAAAGGTTCGGGCAGGGTTGCAGAGGTCGCGGCACGTTTCACCTTGGATGCTATGCCAGGTAAACAAATGTCGATTGATGCAGATTTGAATGCTGGTTTGATCAATGAACAAGAGGCTCGTCGTC
>CAZMVK010000151.1:0-8887 GCA_964569545.1 uncultured Bdellovibrio sp. | reverse complement strand
TCTAGCTGCGGATCTTACGTCTGGAAAGTATTTAAAATCTTCCGGTCAGCAGTGAATTTATCTATACAATACTAGTCTTTATTTCAACTTCATCGGCTATTGGCTTCGATGCCAATAGACTTGCACGACCCTGTTGTTTTTTATGATGAGTGTTTTTTCAGAGCTTAGCTCTATTATCCTTTTTGTCTTTATATAGTGTCCTTGAGGAATACTTGAAGCCTTGATGGTCAATTGTGCGGAAGGATTTTTTTTCTTCCAAAAATCAATTTTACTTTCGATGTCATTTTCATAGATCAAAATATACTTTGCAGCCAACAGATTGGGTTGGCCTTCGAATGTAAAATGAGCTCGAGAAACAAGGCTGTTCTCCACACCTTCGGTGTATCTAAAAATCGATGTCGATGTGTTAGTATCTTCGACGATCTGAGTGGGCTTACCCATCATTTCAATAACCTGAGGCTGAGTCATGCCAAATGAAACAGTTTCTATTTTATCTATGAGCGCGGATACATTTGCATGCTCTGAATTCAATGTCTTGCTTGGAATTGAGCAGGAAATTATCAGTGGCAAGATAAATAATATTCCAATCTTATTTTTCATATTTACATCCTGGCTTCATTTTAAGGTCGCCGATGTTGGACTGAATCCAATCAAAAGCATTCGAAGTAACTGTCTTTAGTTTCTGTAAATCAAAAAGATAATATTCAAGATTATTAGCAAAATCTTCTTCCGGTGAAATTCGGCCATCTTCCTCCACAAATCCATCTTTTCTTGAAATCCATCGTTCCTTTTTCGGATCCGCCAAAAACCAATTCATTTTTAAATTATAACTCTCCTTCAGGTTAGCCGACATCTTTTGATAGTATATATGGGCGAACTCATGAGCCAATACTCTTTCAAGATTATATTTTCCATTAAATGCCGTGGTATAGAGAACAATCGTTCGTGGGTCAGAATCGCCACTTGTACCAGGATTGGGAAAATTTTCTGATTTGTCCATTCTGTAAATTTCAAATTTTTCCGTATTTACTAAGATGCCTGGAATCTTAGTAACCGCAGTTGTGACGTTCTGTTTTTCGGTCGTGCTCCACTGAAAAAATTTTTCCTTTAAAGGCCACTTCGCAGGAGAATTATTTTTTATTTTTTTTCGAATTTCAGAAAGAATATTCTCACAAGGACCTTTGCAGTACGCTTCGCATTGGTCATGACAGATGAAGGTTTTCATATCTATTTTCACAGTCAGACACTTCATCAAACATGAATCGGTGTTAGGTATTATTTTATGGGTTTCAAATAGCTCTGAGCATTCAGCATCTACAGCTTTTGCTTGAGCCTGAATGAAAAACAACACGGCGAAAATATATCTACAAAGTATACGCATTGCTATCACGTTAAAATGATCTGCCCTGCGTTTCAACTTTAAAAATGGCGAAGCGTGATGTCAAACTTGCTCGCGGAATACGAATAATCCCTACTTCAACTTCACCGGCATAATATCCATCGACAAGCTTACATCCTGCCCAAGGCCGTAATAAAAATACGCAGGCTGGGTGATCTGACGTAAAAATAAAAACAGTTTAAAACGCCATTTTTGCAAACGGTTCCATTTTTTTGACGGGATTAGGTATTCGTGTGAAACATGCACCAGCCATTGATGGGGATCATTTGATAATTCGATCTGATGATGATGAGCTAGTTTCTCAAGTGCTTTTTCGACATTGGGTTCTTCCATAAAGCCAAAATGCAAACGTACAAAAAGAATCGAGCCCTTTTCTTTGTCACGATAAAATTCAGTGCTGTGATAACGATTTTCGAAAAGATATGGGACCTTGTGATGAACAACCTCAACTAAAATCATATGTTTTGGAATATGCAGATGGCGGTTTAAATAAAATTGAATCAATACCGGAACGTTGTCATCAAGACTTTTCATGGTTTTAGGAACCATAAATACGACGTTACGATCTAATGTCATCGGCAATTGATTTTTGAGATCGACCAGCTGACGAATTTTCATAGTGGCTTCAGCTGAATACGAAGCAGCAGTTGCTTTTCTTCCCCATTTCCAAACCTGTATGACGATGAAAATTAAAATGCCAAGACTTAGTGGGATAAATCCACCCTCGAAAAACTTTACGCTGTTGGCAGTTAAAAAGGTCAAATCAATCAGCGCAAAACTGCCAAATATCAGAAATGCTTTTGGCCAGCGCCAATGCCAATAGGTTAACGCAATGGCAATCATTGAAAGGGATGTGGTCAACATGACGCCAGAGACAGACAGACCATAAGCTGCTGCTAATTGCGTACTTGTTTTAAAGTAATATACCAATGAGATAGACCCTATAAACAAAAAGAAATTAATCACGGGCACGTATATTTGACCGGCATGTTCCTCGTGAGTGTGTTCAATTTTCAACCGCGGAAACAATCCCAAAGCAATGGATTGCGAAGCTAAAGAAAATGCTCCTGAAATCAACGCTTGTGATGCAATCACAGTCGCGCACGTTGCCAGTATGACCATCGGTAATAAAAATGCAGAGGGAATCATCGAAAAGAAAATATTTTTATTAGCAATCGTTTGCCCCGATATAGCATAAGCGCCCTGGCCAAAATAACTGAGTAAAAGGGCTGGATAAACCAAGATAACCCATCCAAGTCTTATGGGTTTTATTCCAAAATGTCCCATGTCGGCAAACACGGCCTCGCCACCGGTGATGACCAGCATGACCGAGCCCAGAACGATAATGCTTTGATGGAACCCGTGGTTCATTAAAAAATAAATTCCGTTTAATGGGTTGATCGCAGCAAAAACTTCTAAATGATCGATGATCTGAAGAAAACCAAAAAAGCCAATTGAAAAAAACCAGGCGATTGCAATTGGGCCAAAAAATTTTCCAACTTTTGTGGTTCCACTTTTTTGAATAAAAAATAAAAAGGCAAGGACCACTGTGGTTAATGGTAAAATCCAACTTTGTAAGGCGGGTTGTAACACGCCAATGCCCTCGATCGCAGACAGAACGCTGATTGCTGGCGTGATAATGCCTTCGCCAATCAACAATCCAGCAGCAAGCATAATTAAAATCTTTAAATATTTTATTGGTCCGATTTTTATATGATGGAATTTAGCAAGCAGAGCAAAAACTCCGCCCTCGCCTTCGTTGTCGGCACGTAATACAAAAACAAGATATTTAATGGAAATGATTAAGGTCAAAGCCCAAAAAATTAACGATAAAGAGCCAATCACATTTTCAGGATTTAAATGTTCGCCAGAGTGTCCATAAAATATTTCATTAAAAGCATACAGAGGAGAAGTTCCAATATCTCCATAGACAACACCAATAGCACCAATAATTAAAGCAAGTTGTTTGGCCGAACTCGTATTTTCTTTTTTCATACGATTATGCTAACGGGTTCGCGCCAGGTTTCCAATAAAAATCCCCACTCAGACCGCTAATTCATTTAATAGTCTGAGTGGGGGAGGAAGATACTTCTTGCGAAGTAAGCTCATTTTTTAAATTGATAACTTATTTAATCGTAATCTGTCTTGCTTGTGGCACATCTTTTTTGTTTACTATAACCATCAGCACGCCGTTTTCAAATTTTGCTTCTGATTTTTCGGCGTCGACCTGTGTTGGGAAAGTAAAACTTCTCATAAAGTTTCCATAATAAACCTCTGACAAATGTGTGCGTCTGTCACCATCAGATTTGTCTTCTGATTTTTTCTCATCAGGTCTTTCGCCTGATACAGTCAGCCTATTGTCATGCAAATCAATTTTCACATTCTCTTTGGCAATTCCTGGCAGATCAAATTTCAGCTCATAAGCTGTTTTTGTTTCATGCACCTGACATTGAGGTACAAAACTCTCTTTGTCAGCTGCATTCATCCACCGTGTATCATCAAAGAATTTATCAAAAAAAGCCTGTGAGGCTAATTCTTTACCTAGATCTCTGCCGTAATTTTTAAATGGTGTTGCTGCTCTAAAAAAATCTAAATGATTCATAATTTCCTCCTTGTTACAAATTAAATTTGTGACGACTAATGAGCTTGTCAAGTGAGGCTCAATTTTTTTTGTAAATAGACTTTTAAGTGCAGCGTTATCTGTTTGATTTTAGTTTGAATTCTTAGGCAGCATTTAAATGTTTAAAATGGAACAGGTTTGAGTCTAGTTATTCAGGCGATAAACGCATTGTTTGAAAATATGATTGATAACAGGGAATGAAATTTGCGAGATAAAAAGTCTCAACCAATATTTGTATGTAATTAGAGATTCTACATTATAATGATATAATATTGATGTTGGATGTTGTGACATAAGAATCGAAGAGAAATGAGACACTCGAAGAGAAGGCCGATACTTAAAGAAAAAGAAGATAGTCAAAGAGAAGGACGATACTCAAAGGAAAGAAAAAAGCGAAGAGAAAAAAGATATTCAAAGAGAAATAAAAATAGAGAGTTGAAAAAACATTTTACTATATTTCCAACTCTCATGAAAAAAATCTATTCAATATATTTTCCCAACGAAGACCACGGGCCTGCCCATCGACCCGAAACATTCGAACGAATATTCACAGTGCCGTCAAAACTTCTGCACATCATATCGAAAACTTGTGCATTTCTTTTAATGACTGTTGGAGCTTCCCAACAGTTGCCATCGGCATCCATCCACTCGCCCCAAGTTTTTCCGGTCAATTCACGGAATTTAATTTTTCCACCAGTGGCTCGGGCAAATACAAACAGGTGTTGTTTTGACATAACCACTGCCGCAGGGATGTCTTGAAATTCAGCCTTGCTAATATATTCCCACTCAAGCCATTGTTGACCGTTCCAAGCTTTATGTGCAAGTTCGCCAACTTCATTAATTATAAATAAATCGATTTTATTTTCGTCGCTAGAAACTGCGATCGGGTCTGTGTTTGGGTTTCCACCTTGTCTTTCCCATCCTGTATTGTTTGGGTACCAAGTTCCATTGACAAAAGCGCGGTGACCAACGGTATTGTCGCTTAAGCGTGCGAAGATATCAAAACGGTTTCCTGACCAGCTAACTATGGATGGTTTGCCGTAAGCACCCAAGCCAGCTAAATTCCAAGTAGCATCTGCCGGTTGCCAGTTAGATCCTGTCCATTGTTTCCACAAAAGAGTGTGATTTTTGCCGATATGAAAAACATCAAGGCGTCCTTCTCCGCGAGAAAAAGCCACTGGGTCTGAACTGACCTCGCCACCACCACCAATGGATTCCCATCCTGTGATGCTTGGATAGAAAGAATTTTTTGCCCAAGCTTTGTGGTAAATATTATTATCCACTCCGCGCACAAAAAGGTCGTATCGATCTGCACCCCAAGAGGTTACTGTAGGCATACCGATTGTCAGTCCACTCAACCAAGTCCAAACCTGACTGTCAGGAGTGTATTTGCCAACTGTTGGATCCCAGAATTTTAAACGTATCGCTGAATCTGCACCGACTGCAAAAATCGCAAATTTGGAATTACCATATTCTGTAGCAACCAGTTTCGGCGCATGCCAGCCATCAGCCGGTGGTTTATCCATTAAAAGGATGTTTCTATTTCCATAGTCTAGCGCGCCTTTAACGTAAGCCGCTTGTTGTGGGCTGATGTGTTTTTCACCAGAACAATGTTTAAAGTAGCTCATGACATTGTCGCGATCAGGTTTGAAATTAATGGTGCGTGAAACACCTGGGGAGAAATCAACTTTCAAGGCATAAGAATCATGAGTTGGGTCGCCGCAATCATTTCCCCAAATAGAAGCCCAAAAAGCATTTCCTGGATCGGCCGGAGTGTCAGTTATTAGCGGAGCATCACCATCGAAATTTGGCAGTAAATTGTTTTTGTCCCACTCGCCAGAGTTAACCATGTTGCGAACTAGGTCGATCATTTCTTGTTTAGTAGAAGTGTAATAAGAAAATGTATGTCCAATATGAAGGTAATGTCCCAATTCGTGAGCTAGAAAAAACTCTTCATTATTTGCAGGAATACTTGGTAGAGCTACAAAAAGATCAAGCCAGTTTGAAAACCCACCATTGCGAGGTACGGATTCCCATTTTTTTGTTGTTGTATTGAAACTGGCGCTGTCGCCACGGCTAACAAAAACGACAATTTTCCCAATGAATTTTCGTGCAAAGGTGTTTCTAGCTAAATCATATTTGGTGGCATCAAATTTTGGTTCTACTTTGGGATCGGTCAGGTCATAACCCGCGGCAAAAACTCCGTCACGATTTAAAAGGGTGTTGTTAACCACTTGAGGATGAATTCCTGTGGCTACATTAAATTGAAATTCGACTCCAGCTGCTAAATACGTACGATTGGCCGCAGCCACCATTATTTCCATAGAGGCAAGGTCTAAAGCGGCTGCATTGGAACCGTCACTGTCAGCCGTGCGAACAACGTAAAGCTGTACTTTGCGTAAGGTGTCAGCATTTGCGAGAGCCGGGCTGATGAGAATAATTACAAGGTAAATGTATTTAAAAAGAGTCTTCACGGTTTGGTCCTATCGCAAAAGATTTGTTGAAATCTCTTAATGAAGATTAGCCGTTGAGTCCAGTGATTTTTCTGATTTTGAGGAGTTAGAATTTTTTTTAATTAGGCGAGTTTGTGGCTATAGAATCGCTTCTTTAAATAGAAGGTCTTAAGTGACTTCTAAGACCTGTATTCTTATTAAAACAGGGCACTTTATTTGGTGCCATGTTTTAAGTTGAAAACAAACAATCAGTTTTTAATAACCATTCGTTTGAATTGTTTTTGTGAGTTGATTTTAAAATTTGATTCATGTTTTCGAACTACATAAAAATATTTGAGCAATAGGATCTTAGGCTGCGCTCTTGATAACCATATCGTTTGAGAATTTGAAATAGATCGTCTGGCGATAGTCCAAGTTTATTTTGCGAATTCTGAAAACTTTTAGGCCATAGTTCAGCATCAAAAGTCATCGGTTGAGGATGGATCTTCAAAAGTTTTGCAATCAACTCTGAGCAATATATTTTATCATCGCTCCAAGAAAATTCAGAGTCATAGGGTTTGCCTAGGAATTTATCTATCTGTTTTTTCTTCAGGAATCCGTTTTCTGAAAAAGCAATGACTGTTTTAATTTTACCCATTTTTTCAAGTACATTCTGAGTTATAAGTTCAACACCTCGGTAAGGGTGAGAGTGCAGCCAATAGCCTTGGTAAGAAATGGCAATGTGAGCAAACTGACCATTCGGTTCAAGTTTTATTGTCTGCCCATTAGGTTTAAGTAGCTCAATAAAAGCTATATCGATTGAGGCGTTGCTGCAAAAAGGAAACAACATTATCAGGATCAAGTATTTCATAATTTATTCTTTAATGATTTGTGAATCTTAAAGGCGGTAAAGCTTGCTAACCATGTTTTTAAAAAATCTCCAGGCAAAAAAGGGATGACTCCAGCCATGAGTAGTTCATTTGATGGAATAAATAAAGAAAGTCCAATCACGCCAAAAGTAAAAATAATTATACTTCCAAGGGCTGAGGCTAAATATGATTTCCGCCAAGATTGAGTCCATCCCATATCGGATAAAGAACCCACAAAGTAAGTAGCGACGGCCATACCAATTAAATATCCTGTAGTAGGTCCAATTGATAATCCTGATCTTCCCATTGCAAAAATTGGTAGCCCAATCGCGCCTAAGGTTAGGTAGCTTAAGATAGAAGCCATTGCTCTTTTTCTGCCGCAGATGAGTGCTGTCAGTGTGATCCCAAATGTTTGCCCGGTGATGGGTACTGGCGTCCACGGCAGCGAAATCGTTATCTGGGCGAGTAAACTCAGGCCGAGCACGCTGATTAAAACAGATAAAACATTATCGTGAATTTTACTTCCTCTTTGAATTATATATTGAGGTACTAATGACAGTTCTTTGTTCATATATTTCTCCTGCATTTGTAAATACCAAAGGCTAGGGCCAATTTAAATTATTAAAATGAAATTTTTGTATTCAATAGTTGAATCATTCAATTAAAATGATTTTATGAAAATTAAAAAGTATCTTCAACAAAGCCCAGTATTCGCCCTGAACTATGCCTATGAAAATATGATTCCTAAAATAAATAAGCAGATGAAAGCTGATCAGCTCAATTTATTGCAAGGGCTCGTTTTAACTGCATTGTTTTTTGAAAACAGAGATGATGTGAATCCATCATATTTAGCCGAAGTTTTTCAAACCAGTCGTGGGAACATGAGCCACATTTTGTCAGATTTAGAGTACAAAGGTTTTATAAAGCGTGTTGTCAGTGAAAAAGATGCCCGTGGGTTTAAAATTGAACTGAAGGCTGAGGGTAGAAAAAAAGCACTGAGTTTAATTAAATTTTATGACCGACTTCAAAGTATTTTTGAGAAAAACTTAGGGCAGAATTATTGTCAAAAAACAGTTGAGGGAATTCATAAGATTTCTGATGTTTTTAGTAAATCATTATAATTAACTACAGACCTCTATGGTTTGGATTATTAAAATCGTTTTGCATTTGTTGTTGCCAAGTTTTTCCTTTGTGAGCGTAAGTTTGAATATGGACGAGGGCGGGGCGGGGTGGGGATGCCAAGCGAAAACATCTGGAGATGATCGTATTTTGATTCGGTGTCTATGTTAGGGTTTCAAGCCTGATTCTCTTTTATATTTAAGTTGGTTGTGACCAGCGCAAAGTATGGTTGAGTTTTCAAAAGTGTTATTTCCGCCAGCCCATTTGCTGTGTCTGTGGTCGACTTGTAAAAACCAGGTGCTGCCGCAAAGTTTTTGAGTTTTGGGATCTCGAAATTGACACGATGAAAAACGAGATAATGCTTGTTTCTTTATTCTAAGGGTGAATCCATTAGAATTAGAATTAGAATTAGAATTAGAATTAGAATTAGAATTAGAATTAGAATTAG
>CAZMVK010000150.1:7243-8893 GCA_964569545.1 uncultured Bdellovibrio sp. | reverse complement strand
CGCGGCGCGGCCGATCATCACAGCATCGCAGCGAGAGGATCGAAGTCTTTCGACGGCGGCACTTGCGGAAGTGAGGTCTCCGTTGCCAATAACAGGAAGAGAGCTCGTTTTTTTGACATCAGAGATATATTCCCAGTCGGCCTTGCCCGAATAGCCAGCAGCTCGCGTTCGTCCATGTATCGTGACCCAGGTAATTCCTTCTTCGCTTGCGAGGCGCACAACTTCAGCCGAGTTTCGATTCTTTTCGTCCCATCCCGTGCGAATTTTTATGGTGACGGGAATACTTACCGCCCCTTTTACTGCAGCCAAAATTTTTGAGAGATGAGGAAGGTCCCGAAGGACACCAGAGCCAGCTCCTTTGTTGACAACCTTTGGAACGGGACAACCAAAGTTAAGGTCGACAAAATCTGCTCCCAAATCCTCTGTCAACTTCGCGGCCTCGGCCAAATGTCCAATATGTTCCCCAAATAGTTGGATCCCTACGGGCCTTTGAGACTCTTCAAACTTCATGATTTGTCGAGTTCTGGCGCTTTCATAATGAAGCCCGTTGGCGGAGACCAATTCGGTGATGATGGCTCCGCAACCCATTTCTCTCATGAAGGAACGAAAGGCACAGTCAGTAATCCCGGCCATTGGAGCCAAGAGGAAGGGATTATCCTGTAGATATTTGAGTAGGCTTGTTTCAGTCATGAAAAAAAGTTGCTTGAACCTTAAAAAATGGTGGCTTGGGACGGAATTGAACCGCCGACACAAGGATTTTCAGTCCTCTGCTCTACCGACTGAGCTACCAAGCCAATGCCGCTTTGGCATAATAAAAGAGATATCTAGTTAATGCCAAAGCGAGCCTCTGTCAAATTATACCTTGTCAAAAGCGCATTTTAAATCTGACAACAAATCTTCAAGATCTTCAATTCCAACACTCAAGCGAATCAAAGTATCATCAATTCCCAATGCTTTTCTATTCTCAGCCGGAACGCTAGCGTGCGTCATGATTGCTGGGTGTTCGACCAAAGATTCTACTCCGCCCAAACTTTCAGCAAGAGAAAAAACCTGTACGTTTTCAAGAAATGCACGAGCCTCTTTCAGACCACCTTTAATATAAAAAGTTATCATTCCGCCCATGCCCAACATTTGTTCGCGAGCAATCTGATGTTGTGGATGAGAAGATAATCCGGGATAGATTACTTTTTCTACTTTTGGATGACTCTCTAAAAATTTCGCCACAGCCATAGCGTTCGCTTCATGCGCTCGCATTCTCAATGGCAAAGTTTTTAAACTTCGCAAACACATAAAAGCATCAAACGGTGCCTGAATTGCGCCCATTGTATTACTTAAAAATTGCAACTTTTCAGCAATATCCGCACGCGAAGTAACAACCGCCCCACCTACAATATCAGAGTGACCACCAATATATTTAGTTACAGAGTGAACCACAATATCAGCACCCAAACTCAAAGGACGCTGAAAATATGGACTCATAAATGTGTTATCTACAGCGACAATAATATTGTGTTTGTGCGCTTCTGCAGAAACTTTGCGAATATCAACAAGCTTCAACGTTGGATTGGTCGGAGTTTCTAACCAAACCATTTTTGTATTCGCTTTGATTGCTTTCGTAAAGTTATCTGGATTGGTTAAATCAAAATATCG
>CAZMVK010000150.1:0-7233 GCA_964569545.1 uncultured Bdellovibrio sp. | reverse complement strand
AATGAAATCTCAACTCCACAAAGACGCATGACCTTATCTAAAATACGAAATGTACCGCCGTACATATCATCGCCAGCAATAATATGATCGCCACTTTTTAAAATATGCATCACAGTCGTCGTTGCAGCACATCCTGAAGCAAAAGCAAAACCATAAGTTCCACCCTCAAGATCTGCCAGACAGTTCTCAAATGTTTTTCGAGTAGGATTGTGAGTACGGCTGTATTCCCAACCTTTGTGTTTTCCTGGAGATTCTTGCACATAAGTCGAAGTCAAATAAACAGGCGTCATAATCGCCCCTGTTGTCGGATCCGGAAATTGTGCCGCGTGAATAGATCTGGTCGCAAATCCTAAATTTTCTTTTTTTGTTTTCATAAAAGTCCATTCTCCTTCATCCATTCATTATTAAATACCTTACTCATATATGCGCGCCCATTATCCGGAAAGATAACCACAATCTTTGAAGGTTTGGTCAACGTTTTCGAGTAATCAATAGCCGCAACCAATGCCATTGCTGATGATGGCCCAACACAAAGACCTTCTTCTGCAATAATTCTTCGGGTCATAGAAAAAGCATCTTTATCAGCCACCTGAACAGAGGCATCCATCACGTCAAAATGCACATTGTCTGGCAACATATCTTCGCCAACACCCTCGACCTTATATGGCTTTGGAGGATTGATTACTTTTTTATGATAAAATAAGTCATATAAAATACTGCCAATTGGATCAGCCAAAACAATTTTCACATCTGGTTTTTTAGATTTTAAAAATTTACCAACACCAGAAATAGTACCGCCAGTTCCAGCCCCTGCAACAAACACATCAATTTTATGTTCAGTCTGTTCCCAAATTTCAGGACCCGTTGTTTTCTCATGTCGTCTTGGATTCTCTGGATTGTGGTACTGATTCGTACAGTACGAATTCGGAGTTGTTTCCGTTATTTTTTTTGTCACTGACAAATATGATCTTGGATCTTCGGGCTCAACCGCCGTTGGCGTGATGATAACTTCGGCACCATAGGCACGCAAAATTGCTCTTTTTTCTTCTGATATTTTATCGGGCATTACAAAGATACATTTATAACCCTTTACGGCGGCCACCAATGCTAAACCTAAACCAGTATTTCCGGATGTTGCTTCAACAATTGTTCCACCCGGCTTTAACAATCCACTTTTTTCTGCAGCCTCAATTATTTCAATCGCAATTCTATCTTTTACGCTACCGCCAGGATTGAAATACTCTACTTTAGCCCAAAATTCATGAGGCGAATCTTTGACTACCTTATTCAATCTAATCAGTGGCGTATTGCCGACCGCATCTAAAACATTATTAAAAACATTTTTCATAATTCCACCACCTGACGTTTTTGTTTTTTAATCTTATTGAATTGCGAAACTGCAGACAGCACGCGGGTCATCTGCTCAACAGGGTCGCCGCTATAATCCAAACCCTGCGCCTCCATTAATTTTTTGACTTTATTTTGATTCGGCCGATTCTTTGTCAGCTCACTGACAAGTTCTTCCATTATTTCCAATTGATTTGCTTTTGGCATATTGCCCCCAAGCTCTTTAATCTATCTAGAGCCTGAGATCATAGCAACCAATAGCTCGACTGCTAATGGTGTAAAAACTCAAATAATACTATTTAAAAAAACACGTCCTGAGGATCTTAAATATGGTGTTTATGAATTCAAATCAAAAAATTGAGCTACAAATGGCCCCATCAACAACACTAAAAATGCAGGAAACTGAAACATCAACAATGGAATTAACGATTTTATAGCCAAAACAGAAGTGTGTTCTTCAATTTCAAACTTTGCTGCTTCAAATAATTCATCTTCTAAAGCACATATTTGTGGATAAATAGACTCCCCACGCAGCCCCATTTCTAACACTTCTATAATTTGTTGCCGCACTGGGTTTAATTTTTTTTTAATTTCCGTCGTTGATTGTCCAAATTCTAAATTCAACAACCATTTTTGAATAAACTGTCGCCATTTTATTGATTCTTTATCCGTAGAAAAACAATCAGATGCATAATTCTGTAGTGTTTTCTTTAGCGCTTGTCCCTTTTCTAAACCAAAACGAACTTCAATTATCAACTCAAGAGGTGGAGCTATATTTTCCATTTATAAAACCTTCCCATGCGCTGTACACACACCAAACCAACAATAAATAATACCAATGAGAACATAACCAACATTTGATAGCGTGCTAAACCAAAAGACAAATGCACATAAATCATCAAACCAACATACATAAAGGAAATAATTAACGACTGAGACTTCACTTGTAGCGTTGCCTGCCTAGACTTCTGTCGAAAAAATTTTTCCATCATTAATTTACGACGAAGCGCTTTCAATCTTTCAACTGACTTGTGAGATTGCTTTTCAATTTGCTCAAGTTCGCGAAAAAATATCTGCATTTGACGATTTTGTGACAAATTGACCACATTTTGTTGGTACTGAATCGCAATCATGTACTCATTTAATATGTATTGAACCGGCTTTTTTGTTTTTTCCAAATAAAATAACTGCGCCTGACGTAATGATTTACCTGACCTCATTGTAATGATCCACGAATCGAGCATTGATATTAATTGTTCTTGGAATAGGCTCTCACGTTGCTTTTGCACGATCACAGCAAATAAATCTGGCAAGCAAAACCAAACAAATTGGACAGCTACCAACAACAGAATATGATCTCGAAGTAAAATATTGATCACAATTTGTAGAAAAAGAAAAAAAACTCTAAGCACTTGAGCCTGATCGGGCAAAATAAGCTTCATCGACACCAATGAAATGATTGTTCGCTCAACGACCACCAATCCGAACAGCGAAAATAGCATCCAACTTACACGCATGGGACCTCCACAAATCTTTTTCTGGCAAAAATAATACTCAAGAAAAAAATTTTGTTGACGATAATAGTCACAGCATTAACAATGTATTTAAGAAGCCTTCTTGAAATCAAATCGAGTTGTTCTGAAAAGAGCAATCCGATGCGGCTGAAGAAGAAAAACGTAAGGGAATAACAACGATAACGTTGCATCCCGCAAGGGATCTACCAGGAGGAGCGCACATGGCTAAGAAGAAAGCAAAAAAAGCTACTAAAAAAGTTGCTAAAAAAACTACTAAGAAAAAAGCTACTAAAAAAAGATAGTTTTTTTTAGTTCTGATTCTTAAAAACCCTCGGGAAACCGGGGGTTTTTTGTTTGTGGTCCAGTTAATCTCAGTCAAATCTTTGTTTTTATCTCAAAAAATTCTTAAAAATTAAAATCTAAAGCAAAATTGAATCTAATCAGCTCTTCGACAGTTGAAAAATAAGATACTTATCTCAAATTGATAAAATTAATAATGTATGAATCGCACTACTTACTGTTAAAAATAATAAATAGTTCCCAAAGATCCCAAAGCCTCTGGCGATAAGTGTGCTATCGACATAAAAAATCGAACTTCCGCAAAAACCGATGCGCCTACGTAATCTCCTGCCAACACATGATACTGTAAACCTAAGTTGGGAGTGAGAAAGTTGACAGAATATTGTCCCGTGGTCTTTTCCTTATCAGATAAAAACTTTGTTCCTAAAAATTTCGGATTTGTTTCTTCAACACTTTTGTTCGAAGAATTATACCAACGAACATACCCTAGACCCACATATGGTGATAATTTTTCTCCACCAAACGAATGATGCCAACCCATTTGAAAACTATTGTATCCGGAACCGCCGCCAAATCCTGTGATAAACGAATCTTCCGGAACAAAGTTCAACTCGATCACTGCTCCCATCAAACCAGAGGCGCCGGCAAATTCAGCACCAATGCCAACTCTACGCAAGCTACGCAACTCATAGCTGCTGCCAAATGTTTGCCCATCATGAGTTTTTCTATATGTTGTTCTTTGCGACAGCGGACTTATATTCATCATTTTTGAAGATGAACTGATGTCATCCGGTTCATCTTCAATCAATACTGCAGGTCCAGCAAAAGAGATGTGACTCAAACTCATGCAAACAATAATATTAAACATCATCAAAATAACTTTTTTCATTTAAACCCTTTTCTGCTTCAACGCCACGCCCAAGAGGTCGTGAAATCGTCGAGGAACCCTTGTCTAACTATCTGATTTAAGTTTGAATGAGCGAACATTTGCAAGCGAATTTCTATTTATTATAGGAGAGAAGATCATGACTCACAAAAGAAAAAAAATTACGGTTATTGGTGCGGGCTTTGTTGGTTCGACAACTGCTCATTGGGCGGCTCAAAAAGAATTGGGCGACGTTGTTGTGCTCGATGTCAACGAAGGCGCAGCTATTGGTAAAACATTAGACTTGGCACAAGCAGCTTCAATCGAATTATTCGACACTCGCATCAAAGGCACTTCTAAATATGAAGACATTGCTGATTCAGATGTTGTTATCATTACTGCAGGAATGCCACGCAAACCAGGCATGAGCCGCGATGAACTTGTTGGCATCAACGCAAAAATCGTTAAAGACGTCTGCGAAGGTATTAAAAAATATGCTCCGAATTCATATGTAATTGTTGTCTGCAATCCTATGGACGTAATGGCTGTTTATGCAAAACAGATTCTTGGTTTTCCTCGTGAACGTGTGCTTGGAATGGGTGGCTGTTTGGATTCAGCTCGCTTCCGTACATTTATCGCAGAAGAATTAAATGTTTCAGTTAAAGACGTTACTGGCATCGTCCTTGGAAATCATGGTGATGCAATGATGCCATTGGTTCGTCATGCTTCTGTTTCTGGAATTCCAATCACAGACCTTTTGCCAGCAGAAAAAGTTGCGGCAATTGTTGCTCGAACAAAACAAGCTGGAGCAGAAATTGGTGGTCACTTAAAAACTGGTTCAGCTTACTATGCCCCTTCGCGTGGTGCTGTTGAAATGGCAGAAGCAATTATTAAAGATCAAAAACGCGTATTGCCTGTTGCTGTTGAATTAAACGGCGAGTTTGGTGTTAACGACAAACTAATGGTTGGCGTATTGGCAGTTATTGGCGGAAAAGGTCTAGAAAAAATTTGCGATTTAAAACTAAATGCCGACGAAAAAACAGAGTTCGACAAATCTGTTGAAGCTGTTCGCACGCTTGTTGCTCTACTTAAAAACGTATAACAGTTATGATCACTTTAAAATGAGGACGCCAAGTCCTCATTATTATATTGGAGAAAAATAAAAATGAATATTCACGAGTTCCAAGCAAAAGAAGTTTTGCGAAAATATGGAGTGGCAACACTAAAAGGAAAAGTAGCAAATACTGCCGAAGAAGCACTTGCTGCAGCCAAAGAAATCGGTGGCAGCTTGTGGGTTGTAAAAGCCCAAATTCATGCCGGCGGACGCGGCAAAGGTGGCGGCGTCAAGATTGCAAAATCTTTAGATGAAGTTTCGGATTTATCAAAAAAAATTCTTGGTATGAATTTGATAACTCACCAAACCGGCCCAGAAGGAAAAATTGTTCATAAAATCTTTATCGAGCAAGGCTGTAACATTGCGAAAGAATATTATGTAGCTGCTTTGGTTGATCGCGCCACTGGTCGCGTGGCAATGATGGCTTCAAGCGAAGGCGGAATGGATATCGAAGAGGTTGTAGCAAAAAATCCAGATGCAATTGTCAAAGTAGACGTTGATCCGGTTACTGGTTTAATGCCATTCCAAGCGCGAGAATTGGCTTTCGCAATTGGGATTCCAAATGAAAACATCAATAAAGCTGTTCAGTTTTTCGTTGGTTTATACAAAGCATTCATTGATTGCGATTGTTCTATTGCTGAAATCAATCCGCTTGTACTTACCAAAGAAGGCGATATTTTAGCTTTAGATGCCAAAATGAATTTTGATTCCAACGCTCTATATAGACATAAAGATATCGTTGAATATCGCGATCTTAATGAAGAAGAGCCAACAGAAATCGAAGCTTCTAAGTATGATCTGGCATTTATCAAACTAGATGGAAACATCGGCTGCTTGGTAAATGGCGCAGGCTTAGCAATGGCTACTTTGGATATCATTAAATTAAATGGCGAAAGCCCAGCAAACTTTTTGGATGTTGGCGGCGGCGCTAATAAAGAAAAAGTAACAGCAGCTTTCAAAATCATTCTTCAAGATAAAAATGTTAAGGGTATTTTAGTTAATATTTTTGGTGGCATCATGAAATGCGACATTATCGCAGATGGTGTTATTGCTGCCTCTAAAGAAGTTGGCTTGAAAGTTCCATTGGTAGTTCGTCTAGAAGGTACCAATGTTGAATTGGGTAAAAAAATGTTGAAAGAAAGTGGACTAAACATCACTCCTGCTGATGATTTAACCGATGCTGCTCAAAAAATTGTTAAAGCTATTCGAGGAGGTCAATAATGGCCATTTTAATTAACAAAGATACTCGTGTTATTTGCCAAGGTTTAACTGGAGCTCAAGGCTCTTTTCACTCTGAACAATGTTTAGCTTACGGAACAAAAATGGTTGGCGGCGTAACACCTGGTAAAGGTGGAACCACGCACATTGGAATCCCCGTATTTAACACTGTTAAAGAAGCAAAAAAAGCTACTGGCTGTAACGTATCAATGATTTTCGTTCCACCACCATTTGCTGCGGATTCTATTTTAGAAGCAGTAGACGCAGATTTAGATTTAGTGATTTGTATCACTGAAGGAATTCCAGTGATGGACATGGTCAGGGTAAAACGTGCAATGGAAGGTAAACACACTCGCCTAGTTGGACCAAATTGCCCGGGCGTTATTACACCAGGACAATGTAAAATTGGAATTATGCCTGGCCATATTCACAAACCAGGACGCATTGGCGTTTTGTCTCGCTCTGGAACTTTGACATACGAAGCGGTTCACCAATTAACTCAAGTAGGCCTTGGACAAAGCACCTGCGTGGGAATCGGCGGCGACCCAGTAAACGGTACAAACTTTATTGATGTATTAAAACTTTTCAATGCAGATCCAGACACTGATGCCGTCATTATGATTGGTGAAATTGGTGGTTCTGCAGAAGAAGAAGCTGCTGAATACATCAAAAAAGAATTTAAAAAACCAGTCACAGTGTTTATCGCCGGAGCCTCTGCTCCTGCAGGCAAACGAATGGGTCACGCTGGCGCCATTATCTCTGGAGGCAAGGGCACTGCAGAAGCAAAATTTGCGGCGCTTGAAGCTGCTGGTTGCAAAATCGCACGCTCTCCTGCTGACATGGGAAAAACCCTGAAATCTCAGTTAAAATAGTCT
>CAZMVK010000149.1:0-9090 GCA_964569545.1 uncultured Bdellovibrio sp. | reverse complement strand
ATTTCTGATATGACAATGATAAAATCGGATCTACCTTAGTTCCAGCATACGCATAATATTGATTAATTGAAGAACGAACTTGAGCTTGTAAATTACCACCAAGAGCTCCTGCCGATTTAGACATAAAATAAGCCGCAACAGTAAATGCAGCACCCAATGGGTTTTGACCAGGAATTGCCGTCGCAATAGCAGTCGTTCCAGTCAAAAGTTTATCACCATCAGCTTGAGCCGTAGCAAATATAAAACTTGAAGACAATAAAGTAATAACCATCATTTTTTTCATTTAAAACCTCTGTGTTAAAGTTGCTTTCTTCAAAGCAATCAATGTGCCATCCGTTAAATCAACCCTCATTCAGTTTTTTATCAGCTATTATGAGGACATACCCTATTTGTTTATAAATATTTTGCCTGTTTAGAATCTATACATCTTCTGCAATTTGCGTCACTCAGACACAAATCAGACGGCAACATGCATATTCACCGCTGTGAATAAGGCTTTAGACAAGGATGGAATATAGCTTATTGGCTTATATGTTGCTCTTAACAAAAGAGTCTATTGTGTTGTGAGCGGTGTGTGGTGAGTTGCAATTTATAATCTGCAAAATAGGAATTCATTAAATGCTAAAGACAAATGTTGGACTTAAAAATCATGGCATTAAATATTTTAAATTCAATATTTTGAGTTTTATTATCATTTTCACATGCCTTTCGCATGCGACTTCTTTAAATACTTTAAATACGACATATGATTCAATAAACCCAAGAGATCCATTGTTTTTATACCTTGCTGGTTTTGAAGACAACAAAAGCAATCCAAATATTCGTCGAAATACAAACCCTAAAATTGAATTCGACAACCACGAAAAAGAATCCCCAGAAAATTTTCTTAAAATAAATCTAGATCATTATTTTAACGATAAAGAATATACCTGTCGTAAACCAAGTTTAGCGCGATATTTTAAAAAATATTATCCTTCTGATATTCATCAAGAAGAATGTCCGCAGACTATTACCATGCCACTGACCAATAATAGAATTCTCACTCCAATTAAAATCAATCCTGATCATGTCTATCGAATAGATTATATGATGGTAAGTCCAGGCGCATCTGCCGTGTCACATTTTGGACATTCGATGTTTCAAATTATCGTGTGTTCAAAATCAGATTTAAAAAAAGGCGTTGGTCCACATTGTGCTAATAGCCTTACTGATACATATCACTTAGCTTTAGCTTTTCAGGCAGATATTCCTGAGTTTAGTCTCGACTTTAAAAAAGGCCTTAACGGAGAATACACGACAAGATTATTTGTACAGCCTATTTCTGAAATAAAACAACAATATGCAACTCAACAATTACGCAGCATTCGATCATATCCTTTAAATTTTAATCGCGAACAAATTCGTAATTTTATTGAAATGGCCGCAGAGACAGCTTGGAATTATCAAGGAAAATATTATTTTCTGAAACGAAATTGCGCCGTCGAAGCCAAGGATTTATTATTTGCAGTCACGGGAAATTTAAAACTCTACAACGCAGAGACAGTAAGACCGCAAAAACTATTAAATACATTGATCAAATTAGACTTGATAAATAAACCAACCAATTTGGATATTATTAAAGATAAAACTCTATATTATCATAATGACACCAATATGCTTAATCAAGCGCTAGATGTTCTTGTCGACCGTCAAGAGAATTCAGATAATAACCAAAGCCCAATCAATGAGTTTAACGAAAATGAACAAAATAGTTTCTTAAAAAGATTTCTATTTCGGACTACGGTTGCAGAAAGAAAAACTGCTTTAACTAATAAATTAAAAACACCCGATCTGTCGATTGAAAATTTAATAGAAATTTATCAAAGCGCTATAAGATTAGAAAACCAGTCTCTGGATTATTTGTTAAAAATAAATAGTGATTTAATTTTTATAAAAATGAAAAATAATCAAACCACCCAAATGCGTGAACAGACTTACAAATACAATGAATTTTTAAAAAATTATCTTAAAGAAAATACACCAAGTTATGGATTGCAAGTTCAGACCAATATTACAAACTGGGGTGATACGAATCTTATAGATCCAGCAGTTCTGACTGACCAGCAGAAAGAGTTTTCCGAAAAATTAAATATGCAAAGTATAAAAACAATAGAATTAAGACCCTCTATTTTGCTACAAAATGACGTCCCCTCATTTGCGCAAGAAAATGAAAGCAATCAGTATCTAGATTTCTTAAATAAAAAGTTCTATGAATTAAGAAAATCAAAGCAAAAAAAATGATTCTAAATCCGTTTTGACTGAATTTTATCAAGTCGATACAAAACAAGGGAAAAACAAAGACAAGTAAGTGACTTGTCTTTGTTTTTCCTTTGTTTTGTCATTGGCTTGACTGACATTTATTTGTCTTTGATTTTCCTTTGAATTGCCATTGATTTTTGCCATTGATCTTTCTTTTATTATCTGTAACGCTTTGGCTATATTTCTAGGTAGACTCGACCGGTTTTAACAAAAAACCAATCGATTTATTAAAACAATCGTTGTCTATTCGGTAAATATTTTTATTCAACTTTTTAGAAAGAGATGTCGATATGTCTGTATTCAAAAATATTAGTATTTTATTTTTGTCTTTAATATTAATTTCTGCCTGTGCAACCAAAACTGCTGAGAAAAATTCAACAGCTTCGCCCACAACAATTGAGTCCGAACAGAACAACAATGAGCCCATTGAAACGGCAAGACTGGATAGCAGCCAAGTTTTCACCAAATTGGCTTTTGGATCTTGCAGTCACCAAAAACAACCACAACCCATCTGGACAACGATGTTAAATGCAAATCCAGATCTTTACATTTCAATGGGAGACATGGTTTATGCTTCAAAACCAGAAGATAAGCCGATCGCAGAACAGTACAGACTGCAATCCTTGGTTCCAGAATTTAGAAAATTTCATAGCCTAAAACCAGTGATAGGGGTTTGGGATGATCATGACTTTGGCCAAAACGATGGAGGGGCTGACAACAAATTCAACGAAGAGGCCCGTCTCGCCTATCTACAATTTTTCCAAGATGATGCGGGTTACATTACGCGATCACAAAATGGAATATACCACAGCATCTTTCTAGGGCCTGCAGACAAAACCATTCAAATAATTTTTTTGGATACCAGATATTTCCGCTCACCTCTTGAGAAAAATGAGCACCCTAAAGATCCGCTTGATATCTACCAACCAACAGCCGATAAAAGCAAAACCTTCCTGGGTGAAAAACAATGGCAATGGCTAAATAAAGAATTAAAAAAACCTGCAGAAATAAAAATCGTTATCAGCAGTGTTGAGTTTTTGGCAGAAGAACATGGATTTGAAAAATGGGCTTTGTTTCCACACGAAAGACAACGATTTTTAGATTTACTTAAAAATATAAAACCTAAAAATTTATTTATCATCAGCGGCGATCGTCATATTGCAGAGATCAGCAAAATGAATGTTCCAGGTTATGGTGATCTGTATGATATCACCTCAAGCGGCATCAACCGTAAAGTTGACAAAAGAGAAGAAGCAAATAAATACCGCGTCGGTGAGATCTTCAATCCAAATAATTTTGGCCTAGCTAATGTTGATTGGCAGAAAAGAAAAATTCGTTTTGATATTATTGGCATCGACGGCAAATCAGCCAATGGTTTTGAAGTTAATTTAAAATAAATTACGATGTGTCCTCACAGAGGTTTAATATGAACATTCAAGATATCAGCGAATCGGCAATCAAATCTCTGTATGAAAAACAAAGACAAAAACGTTGGCAAATTGCAAATTCAAGCAGTGATCAGCGTCTTGAAAAATTGCGCCAACTCAAAACCGCTGTACTTCGACATACCCCTGAAATTCAGCAGGCTCTTTATCAAGATTTTAAAAAACCTCTTCGCGAAACAGAAATCACAGAGATCCTGCCAACATTAGAAGAAATCAATGTCGCTCTTGCCAATTTATCTAGCTGGATGAAACCGCAAAGAATTAAAACACCGCTGACTTTGTTTGGTGGAAAATACCAATTACAAAATCAGGCCCGTGGTCTGTGTTTGATTTTGTCTCCATGGAATTATCCATTTCAATTGACCATGGCTCCATTGGTTGCAGCCATAGCCGCAGGC
Source organism: uncultured Bdellovibrio sp. (assembly GCA_964569545.1). Taxonomy (GTDB): domain Bacteria; phylum Bdellovibrionota; class Bdellovibrionia; order Bdellovibrionales; family Bdellovibrionaceae; genus CAZMVK01. The sequence goes on along the minus strand of CAZMVK010000149.1, from coordinate 4,949 downwards.
AATTGTGTAATCTTAAAACCTTCAGAAAAAACTCCTCACACTTCAAAATTAATGAAAAAAATATTGGATGAGCTTTTTCAACCAGATGAAATTTGTTTATTATTAGATGAAAAGCCTGATGCCTCTTTGGCCAAAGCACTTTTAGAATTACCTTTTGATCACATTTTTTTCACCGGCAGCACATCCGTGGGAAAAATCGTCATGTCAGCCGCGGCTAAAAACCTCTCGACTGTGACGCTTGAACTGGGTGGAAAATCGCCATGCATTGTGACTGGCCATGCTGATTTAGAGCAAGCCGCAAAACGAATATGCTGGGGAAAATTTCTCAATGCCGGTCAAACCTGTGTGGCCCCAGATTATTTATTACTGGAAGATTCCATTGCTGATGCCTTTATTGAAAAATTGAAATCTAAGATTCAATCATTTTACGGCAACAATGCCGAAGCTCAAATGGCATCGAAAGATTTTGCACGAATTGTTGACGAACATCACTGGCTACGACTTAAAAAGTTATTCACACAAACTGTTGCTGATACTAAAATAAAAGTCGTCTGTGGCGGCCAGTTCTCAGAATCAGAAAGATACATAGCACCGACTGTTTTAGACCATGTGACAGCTGACAGCCCCATCATGAGTGATGAAATCTTTGGACCCATTTTACCAATCATTCGTTACAAAAATTTAAACGAGGCCTTAAAATTCATTCAATCACATCCGCAGCCTTTGGCTTTGTATGTTTTCACTGAAAATAAAACCGAAGCCAATCTGGTAAAATTACAAACAACCTCAGGCGGTTTTGTACAAAATCATTTGATTATACATTTAGCCAATCCGCACGCACCATTTGGTGGCATCGGCCCCAGCGGCCAAGGTTGTTATCATGGTTATTATGGCTTTAAAGAATTCTCACACCAACGCACCTGCTTGAAAGAACCCAGCACCATTTCAACATCGCAGTTGCTGTTTCCGCCCTATTCGCGCAAATCATTGGATTTGATTCTAAAATTTATGCGTCGGTTTCTGGGTTAATTATTTTTTGTTTTTATCTGATCTCACGCGACGATCGGATTTTGCCAAAAACCGTTTAACTATTCTGGTTTTACCTTTTTTTAAAGACAAAGGCTTTGATGCCGGACTGAGCACAGGCTTGGCTCCTAGCTTGGCTTTAGCCACAGGTTTCGATGTTTTTTTAGCCGCAGGATTTTTTGCATCCTTAGATGGTGCTTGTTGTTTTGAATTGAATTTATTCGGCTTGCTGTCGTCTCGGCGCGTGTGTTTTCGCCCTTCCAGCATGGCTAATAAACGTTCGTCACGTTCTGTCACCAGATTGATAACAAGACCAGCCTTTCCAGCTCGTGCTGTACGACCGGCGCGATGTAAATAATTTTCTTTTTGTTTAGGTAAATGATAATTCACGACTCGTCCGACGTGATCTAAATCCAAACCTCGGGCTGCTAAATCAGTTGAAACTAACAAATCAATTTTACCATCGCGAAATTTCTTGAGATTGGCTTTGCGTTCATTTTTATCCATCTCGCCTCGATAGACAGCACAAGTATAACCCTTGGCTAAAAGTTCTTCCGCAAGCTTGTCACATTGCTCACGTGTATTTGTGAACACCAAGGTGCCACCTTGAACAGGTTTGGCTAAGATTTTCTCAAACTGTGGCCATCTTTGACCATCTTTTACTATTACATTTTGAGTTGATAAACTTTTAACAACCTTGCCGCTGCCACTGGTACGAATCACTTCCGCATTAGCAAAAATTTTATTCATCAATTCTTGAACCGCTGTTGAAACTGTTGCTGAGAACAAAGCCATTTGCATATCCTTGGGGCAAGCGTCCACAATCATATCTGAATCCGGCAAAAAGCCCTGATCCAACATCTGATCGGCCTCATCAAAAATCAACATACGAACATCACTGAGATTGATTAAATCACGTTCCATCAATTGCACCAAACGCCCAGGCGTTGCCAACAACACCTCAAAAGGTCCAGCAACATTGCGTCTAGCTTGCTCAAAAGTCATTCCACCCAAAGCAGGTCGAATTCGCAAACGCGTAGTGTGAGTAAAAGCCTTAAAAACCTTTGAAACCTGATCCCCAAGCTCACTGGTAGGAATCATCACAACCGCACGAGGCGAGCTCTCAAGAGTTACGGCCTTGCCATCATCTTCAAGCGACCTTAGCGCATGCAATAGAGGCAAAACATAGGTCAAAGTTTTTCCGCTGCCAGTCTCGGCCACGCCGACCACAGACTGTCCAGACATCATCAAAGGTATCGCCTGAGACTGAATTTCAGTAGGACGAGTGATGCGTTTTTCTTTTAACGTGTGAAGAAGCGAGGGCAACAAACCAAAATCAGAAAATGAATTCATACAGAGTCCTTATTTAAGTCTAATAGAAAATCTAATCTAACTGAAATCTTAATCTAATAGAAAACAGAATAGAGTGTTATATAAAAAATTCTCCAAATTCACTTAACTCGTAAGCTATCTCGAAGAATTTGTCTTTAGATTTAATCGATGAACCCCCAAGATTCGGGCCTTTCTTGGCCTGAATCCTTAGTTTTCATTCATATTAAGCAGCCTCTAGATGAATCTTCATCTTAATACCATCTTTTTTAAGCTGATCCTGCAGAGCAGACTGCCGCAACTTAATCGAGAATTCTGTCGAGTTTTTTAAATTGAACGAGTAGAAGCTCCCAGAAGGATTCAAATGTGGCAGCTTCTTCAGATAACTCCACGCTGCACCAGCGTCTCAAGCTTTTCGGAATATATCGACTCTAGTGGATAGACTTTCCACGAAATTGGTTCCCCGTTAGGCAACAATGGCGGAGATTTTATTGGCGAAAGTTTACCAATCACTTTGTCGCCAAATCCCACGTCAAAATGCACCCGCGAGAGTTTCGCAAGTTTCGATTTTTCTTTAGGCGGATCACCAAGAAAGTATGCGCAATCAAATCTTAAAGCTCCATACTCACCTTGCTCTTCCAGATTTTGGACGCGAATTTCTCCAAACCAGAATCCGTCTTCCAAATCTGTTAGAAGCGCTTCCTTGATGATGTCTTGCGCGTCCTTTTTTTCAATGCCTTTACAGAGCGCATCTAAATCCCGAGTGAATCGATCACTTTCAAGGACCTTTAAGAGTACAAACCCACCTTTAAAAACCAAATGACTCCTAAGCTCCGCAGAGTTCTCAAGCCTTGCAACAACTCGCTCAATAGCAAGAACAATTCGAAGCTCGTTTATCGTGAGCGAGTTTGAATTTAGAGAAAATTTAAGAAGATGTTTTCGGATTTCGACGGCCTTCGGTTCACGACTCATGAGAGGCTCTCGATGTATTGAAAAATGCGATGCTCAACACCTAGGAGTTGCGACATTTTAGCAATTTTAGAAAGTGTCGTCTTTTTCTCACGAATTGCGCTTTTTATTGCCAAAATCGCGACGTTTGTGCCAACGATTTTTTTATAAATAAGGCAATCAACAAGCGTTCTCTCAATAGAGGTTATTGAGTAAATTTTGTTTTCAACTATGCCGATTTTCCAGTTTGGGTTTCTTGTCCTACATACTCTGATGTCTTTATGTGAGGAATGTGTCTGCACATCGACCACGAGCCAGGTTTTTTTAGGGATGACGTCGGTCAAGTTGTAATAAGCAAGGGCCGACAGCAGACAAACTGCGGATTGCCCCTTGATTCTTATTGAGGCTGCATGAAAGATCTCATCGTCAGATAGGTTTTCACCTGCAATTTGATAAACACCTCGGTTGAGTCTGACAATATGCCCGGACTTCAATAGCTCTTGAATGTGGTTTCCAGTTAGGCCAAGACCTTCAATCTGCTTTCGAGAGAAGGTATTGCCCTTAAGTTTAAGAATTGCCTTTGCAGGAATCATATTGAAAGTATACACGAAAACAATATTGTGTAAAGTTATAATAAAGGCCTATACGAAGGCGGACAAAAGCTATTTTTTTTCATCTTTCCCTGGGCGAGCTGGGCCCATTAGCATCCTAATGTTAGGTCTAGAAGATATATACTCTAATTTAATGCTTTACATGTTGTCAACAATACCGTACAATCATACTAAGGTTAAGGCTGATGAATACACAACTAAAGTTTCAGATTTTAAGAACTCAAGAATTTAATGAATGGTTTAGTGAACAAACTCTGCCAACTCAAGGATTAGTTCTTGCTCGACTTCACAGGATTTCGGTTGATGGATATTTTGGAACAATAAATTATTTTGACGATTTGGTTGAGCTTAAATGGACTTCTGGAATGCGAGTTTACACAGCACGAATTGGCCAAATGGTTATTGTAATACTTGGAGGAGGAAATAAAAATGGACAAAACAAAGACATTAAAAAAGCAAAAAAAACACTCGAAAAAATTAAAAAATCCTATCTTAACTATCCATGACCCATTTTCTCCAGAGCTATCTGATCCAAAATTTATTAAACAAGCTGTTTTACAAGCTCTTATTGATTGCGATTTGGAAGCTGTTCGTGATCTTCTCATCGCCCATTTGCAAACCGTCAATAAATCAAAGTTAGCAACAAAAACAAAACTAGGACGACAAACTTTATACGATCTAATGGACTCAAAAAAAGAGTTTAATCCATCTATTAAGACGCTAACTACAATACTTGATAATATAGCGGCTTAATTGACAATCCTAGATCCTTACACACCCTATTTCATATGATTTCCATGATCTATATATAACCAAGATAGTTATAGGCTAACAAAATATATCAGGGCAAAATGTACAGAAGATATTTTTCTTCACCCCCCCCTCGACAGACCGGCCCCCTTGGCCTGATTTTGGGCAAGGAAAATTGACTTTACGCCATAGCCATTGACCGAGTGTTCCAAGAGGCTTAGACCAATACCACTATGTGCGCTGGGCAAAGCCACATCGAGCCAGTGTGAACAAAGTCATAACGAC
>CAZMVK010000148.1:5022-9215 GCA_964569545.1 uncultured Bdellovibrio sp. | reverse complement strand
CACCCGTCAACATAGTTGCCAACCAAGGACCGGCCTCTTCATCACTGGCCTTTCTTTTCAATAATTCTTGGTACCGACCATCAATCCAATACTTTGTTCTCAATATAGAAGGATTACTGTAGCTTGGCGAAGACCAAGGATATAAAGAAGCAATCGCACCATATCGCGCCTGACTCATCATTGTTTCAGACGTTGCCAACCGGCCGACTTGAGCAGATTCATGAAACCAAATCGTCAGATTTTTTGGACGAAGGTAAATACTTTGAATTTTCAAATTTGCTTTTACATTGTCCGGTAATTTATTGTTCACACCGATTATCAACATATGACCTTTTCGAAGAGCATTCCAGCTGACAGATGTCGTTAACGATACATACTTATTATTTACTTTTTCCAATTGAGGACTTGAATTTGGATCATATTTTAACAAACTGAAATCTTTACGCTTAAAACTGCGGCTCCCAATGCCAGCTCCATACGCATCCCATACCTTGGCTTGATCGTACATGGTGCCGTCAAACGCGTACAATGATAAAATTTTATCTTCTTCTTTTCCAGTCAGGGTTGCCGAATCAATTTTAGCAACGACATCTAATTCGTACTCTCCTGGTGGAATATTATAGTTATTGCTCCATATCTGATAACCATATTTCGCATTACCATCAGCTTCTGATACCTGCAAACAACCTTGGTCTTCATCTGACAATGTTCCAGAACATTTAGTGCTAACATCAACGGATGGGTTTTTATGCAAGACTGGATCTTGTGCATCAAAACGTAAACTTTCTAGCTCTGTCAGTTCAACTTTATAAAGGGTTATATCGGCAACACCTTTTGTATGCACACGCAATTCAACCTGACTTGTAGGCAAAGCATGATGAGCTAAAACAAAATCAAAATTAAATTTTCGATACTGGTTAAGCTTTGCGAAATCTTTTCGTTTAACATCGAATTTTACAATAGTTACAGCACCACCATTAATCGTAAGATCAATTGTGAACAAGACATCATCTGGCTTAGCATCACTGGTAATTTTCATCTCAAAAGAAGCCCGCACAGGTTTGCGCTGTGGAAAATCCGAAGCATATGGTCCATACGCCATATGTCCCGATTTACGTCCTAACAAACCTCTTGCTGATTCACGTACGGCCCAAGAACTAAAATCATTAGAGGCATTTGCTTCTGTGGGATTGACTCCGCTGCCGTCACTGATCGAAAAATCTTTACCATAATACGTTCGTCTAAAACTGGTCTTGATACCTGTCGGTCGATATTGCGAAATAAATTGAGTATGCTCAATCATCCAATGTGCCAATTCAACTCGGCTCATTTTATTATTTGCTCGCGACAGAAAATCTTTGCCTGTATTTAACAAGCCAGCATCAGTTAAATCTTTCGCAAATAATGCTTTATAAATCCATTTTACATACTGTTCATCGTTACCGGCTGCTAATACCTTACTTGCAAAACCGGCATATGCAACAAATTTATGGGCGATTGTTTGCGCTGTTTCTTCTGGCTTTTGATATGTCTGATACCAAGCCTCTCCAGGCGCTCCGCCGTAAATTCTGGTATGTAAATCTTTAACAAAGATACGATCTCGTATTTTATTATATAACAAACCTTTTGTAATCAAATCGACAACATATTTTTGCTCTTCAGTCGTTGCATTTCGTTGGTAAAATTTTTGATAAATTCTGTTGGCCAAATTAATGCGGCCATTATTAGCGCTGCTATCTGTTCCCTGAATCCATTTCAAATGGGTCAGCATTATATTGTCATAAGTATTTGCCCACTCAGCTACATTGAAATTTGCCATTTCTTGCGCACTTGGCTCGACACCAAATGCCTCTTGATAACTGCGTGTAACAATAGAACGTCGACCAAGGTATTCATTATTCTTTGACCATTTAATTAAATGGGTTACCATTTCTGAAAAAACATGAACTTGTGTTTTGTTTTTATCAGTTTCAAAAACCAGAGCTGTCATAGCATCAATTTCTGCTTGTTCAGGCTCAATGCCAAAAACTTTTAAATACGCTCGCGCAATGGTATGTTCTCTTTCCCATTTGCTGCCTTTGATCCAGCCTTCATGACCTTTCATGACTTGATCCATGGTTAGACCTTTAGCTTTGATTTCTTTAGCCCACCAACTTTCTTGATCTGTATTTGGCATCATACCAAACGCTAACAAATAAGACGTTCGAATCATTGGCAGCAATGGCACACAAGTTCCTGATATTTTTTCAGTTCCATATAAACAAGAAATATACTGACAAGATTTTTGTGTTGGATCGAAAGAACCATTTTCTAATTGCTTATACATCATGGTACCAACGCCATTTTCAATTCCACAAGACTGACCTGTCATACCTGAGGCAAAAACACGTTCACCACATTTATTTGCAGAAACAGACATCGCACCATTATTACAAGATACTGTCATCGTTCCGACAAAATCATAACTGCCAGATGAGTTTTTAAATAACCCGCGACAAGGAAATGTTTTATTTGAGAAATTTTCTCCGCCTAATTGTGAATTTTTAAATTTATATTCAACGCCGCCGACTGTAATCTTACCAACCGTTGAGTTTGTACATTTTTTAGAATCATCCGATACCACAGAAGATCCTGCAGAATAGGTACCAGCGGCTGCAGCTTGGCCTAACGCTGTGTTCATATTCGTACGATATGCTCCCATATCATTTATCGGCCAAGGATTTGCCGTATACATGCCAACAGGTATCCAAGACTGCCTAGGGCTAGCATTTGTTAAAAATTGAAAACTGTTAGTTTTAAATTCCAAGTTTACAGTTTGTCCTCGGCTTGTTACTGCAACAATTTGTCCACCACTTAAACCTTTAACCGTTACTGTGAATGGCTCACCTGATTTAACTGAAGCATCAACAAATGCCAGTACGATTCCAGTACGTAGACTTATAAGATTGCGAATGTTTTTTGCTAAATAATTAAAAATTGTTTTACCATAGGTGGCTTCAAGCATTTTAGATCGATCAAGACTGCCATTGATTGCTTTTGCATCACCAACATAACCAAAATATTTAGCTGAAGGCGGCGCCATTCCACCAATTGTTGGATAAGCTAACAAACGATCCAATTGGTCGCGAACCAAATACTGTTGCCAGTTAGAACCACTCTTATAATGACAGTTCAGCGAACCTATACGAGTAGCATCGCACAAACTAACAATCGGCTCGGCATATCGATTAGCCGCACTGTATGTATCAAATGATCCATTTGTTTTTAAGAATGGGATTAGATTTTTTAAACCAATCCCCATCATTGTTACCGATGTCGCTAAATCAGCAGCAGCCATATTTTTTCTTAAGGCCAGCGGTTGCAATGCATCCATTTTTGCAATTAGCTGACTGTTAGCCGCATCAATACTTGGAAAATCAAACGTCGTAAAATCGCCATACAAAGTATTGGGTTTTGTATTGGCAGCATTATTAGACATGCGGTTGATGATATCAATCATCACCTGAACACCATCTTGTTGCGAACAAAAGAACTGGTAATTATTTTTTACCGGAACTTTTTGAATAACAATTGTGTCACCTATACCGCCAGCAATTGAAGCCTGGCAACGATACGAAAATAGACAACCATTTGTTGATACAAAATTAGCAAGCATTGATGCAGATGTTGACTGGTCATTCAATCCACATTTCATGCTGGTTAGTTTTAATGTTTGAGATGTACTGATCGGATCCGCAAAAGAATTGATTGCATCAATTTGTTTTTGCGGTGGATTCACAAGAAATGCTTTTCCATTAAAATAATCATTAAACGCTTTGGGTAATGTTTTAGTTGATAATGATTTATCTATTTCATTCACCAAGGTGGTAATGCCAACTTGTTCAACCGAATTCGGATTTACTTTTTTAACAAAGACAGTGGTCACAGGCATGTTGATATTACATTCAGACTTTAAAACTTTGGCAAACATTTGGCAGGAATTTGAATTTGTTTGAACTTCTGAAGAATTAAATAAAATTTGTCGTTGATTGACAGATCTTGATGACCAAGACAATCCTGAATTCGAACCTTGGCAATCCAAAGACATATCTACATAACATGCCGACCTTGCCTGCAAGGATAAGATTAAGATCACAAAAAAACTCAAAAAATTATTTATCTTCATATTTTCCCCAAAATCACTGAATCAAAAA
>CAZMVK010000148.1:0-4922 GCA_964569545.1 uncultured Bdellovibrio sp. | reverse complement strand
AAACAATGATTCGAAATTTTAAATTCTTAATTAATTTCATACTTAAACTCCATTCATTATTTACATGAATTGCTGTAATCAATTGTGATTGCAGGGAATTGGTTGATCTGCGTGCCACCATCTTTAAAGAGACCATCTTTCGTATAATAACTGCTAATTAAAGAATTTTGAACTTCAACACTTGAAACAGAATTCGAACCAGAAGTGTTTGCAATAATATTTTTAGCTTGCTCAAGAGTCATATTTGAACTCAAAGGATTTTGCGGCAATTTAAAAAACTGACAAATCATATCACACCCAGAACTTGCCATCGCTGTCGTAAACACATTTGCATCTTTAAGCGCTTGGGCGGCCGCCTGCTGACCAAAATCATTAATTTTATTTGTTATGCCTGTGGTATCGATTGCCGAATATGAAATTAAAATTGGCGCAACGGCAGGAATTGTTGTGAAAACATCTTTGCTCGTCTTCACTTTTTGAGGAACCACTTTTGTCTGCACAATACTTGCTCTTGCCGGCGTATTTGCGGTGATAAAATTATCCCGTACTTGCTGGCGATAAGCTTGAGCTTTGCTAAATTCGCCTGCTGTTAATCCCTTTGGAGTTTTACCAGTACCACTTCTCGTGCAATTACGAATACTGCCTCCGCCATTACCATTACTAAGAATTGGTCCCATGGCACCATCACATCCACCTTCGACATATGTACCACCTCTATCATAGAGCACAGGGAAAAAATCAGTCTTTACGAGCAGTTTATAATTTGAATTTAAGTATGACTGGGCTTTTGCAACTGCCGCAGAAATTCGAGCATCTTCAAGATTATTAGCTGCTGAGCAAGGGCCTTCTTGGCCAGCATAACTACAATATGGAACATTGACGGTAACTTCTTCTTCAACTGTTTTTTTGACGGTTGTGGCTTTGGGTGCATCGGCAATAGCTTTATCATTTATTGCCTTTGTCATCGCATCGTTTGCAGCATTTGCTTTGTTTACAGTATCTAATGCCGCTTGAGCAGCCACCTGCGAGCTGCTTGCATTTGCTATCGCATCTTTTGCTGTTTTTATATTTTGCGCAATTGCTGACGTCATAGTTGTAACATCAGCAGTCGTTTTCGGCACAGCCACGGTTACAGCTCCAGATGTTGGATTTACTCCCGTCAACGTAGGCACACTGTTATTACCTGCAGTTATCAAACTGACATAGGCATTTGCAGCTGTTGTCTGATCTGGAAAACTGTCCACAGTAGGCGTGGCATTAGCTTGCGCTTGCGCCAGTGTTTGATCCAACACAGTGGTCCCCGATGTCGAAGGCGCATTTTCGCTTGCCTGAATTCCTTGTTGTCCCGGCACACCAAGATTAACATCCATGCTTGGTGATTTGCCTTCATCGCCAAGTATGGCGGAGGTCGAATTCATAATTTGTTTAATTGCCAAATTCCCGGTGGAATCAAGACCTGGTGTTTTTTTAATATCACCGGCTTTGTCGACAGCTCCATCAATAAAATCTACCAGTGTTTTTCCTGAAATCACATCGTCCAAAAATCCTAATAATATTTTTAATTTTTCATTTTGTTCCGCAAGATTTGTGAGACGATCATTCAACTCTTGTTTAGAAACGCTTCCATTTTTAGCTGCTTCATTAATCAATGCAGCTTCAGTAAATACAGCTGTGCGTTTGCCAACGATATCACCCACAGAAATAGTATTTCCAATGCCTTCAATTGGATCTTTAGGAATGATATTGATACCACCGGCATTCTGATTGTAAAAATCTTGTGACACATTGGCTACCAACTCCATTGCATCAGCATAAGATGCAATCGGAGGAAAATTAAAATTGTAACAGCTCGGACACAATCGTTCAGTTACATACTGAGTACTATCAAAAATAAAATCAGGTGTTTCACCCGTACCACCATCATACCAACCGTAATCATATGACAACAATACCGAACCATTTGTGACCACGACAGGCTGTCCGACGGCAACAGACACGCCAATGTCGGCTAATACCTCTTTGCTCGTTTTTTCATTGGCGGCTATGACATCCTGACCATAAGAATCCGGTTTGTCAGCATTAGCCTTATCCACTTTTTTTCCTGCTGATGAATTTTTTGAAACTTGCACAACAACGGTGCCTTGGCTATTGCCAGACGGTGGCCCAGCTTTTTTACTTTTGCTTGGATCGATAGCCCCGTTCGCTAAGAGTTTATTCCGCTGATTCCAACCCATGGTACTTTTTTGAGATTCCTTGACAAATGGTTTAGCTCCCTCACTGATGGTCGTCGGGTATTTGGTGGGATATTTTGTTTTTGAATTACTAACAACTTTATCTGCAGCCCTTATCGGTCTCATGATAGCTTTGGCCACATCAGAGCTGATTGTTTTTTCAGATACCAATTGATCTAAATTATTTGTAAATTTATTTTTTGCATTTTCAAGCCTTTGCTCTAAATCGACGAAGGTGCCTTCGCTACGGTCTATCTGTCGCTTGAGCACTTGATCTATTATCTGTTCGCCTTGCGCCGTAGGCCTACCAATTCCATCTCTTGGAATAGCCACCTTACCCTTAGGCGTAACTAAGTCCATGTTTCCGTCAAGATAATATCCCGCAGCTTCAATGTTAGCAATACAGTCTTTATCAAAACAAAATCTAATAGATTTTGTTTTGAAGTCTCTAGAATAAACTGACGAACCTTTATACTCTTTCAACGTCGCTTTCAACGCTGAAACCATCATTACGGCTCGAGTGTACGCAGAACGAAACTCCATCGTAATGGTATAAAGCCCCGGGCCTCCAGTTTTCATATATTCACTTAAATGCCCCAGGCCTGCAAAAACCTCAAGTGAGTGAGCATAGGCCTCGCTAAAATGCCAACCAGTAGCGTTCTTGTCATAACCACTACCATCGTCATAATCCTTAACGAATTCGCCATCCTTATTTTTGGTTTTTGTCGCACTCAAAGCAAGAGCTTCCATTTTCCCAGGTGCTACCTGTCCATGTAAGCCATTGGCAATTCCGGAAATAAGATCCATGTCAGGTTGCAGATGGCCCCAAATTTCATGTAATATAACATCTACGGCACAGCCATTTGCAAGAATCGAACAATTTCGAATTCCTAACCACCCCAAGTACACACTAATTTTATTTCCATCCTTAACTTCAAGCCCATTATTATTGCTCGATCTTCCAAAAAAATCAGACGGATCAAATTTGACTGATTGCTTGAAATTTTGCTTTACTGCTCCGAGGGCATTTGCCAAATTTGACGTATCAGGGCCAGAACTTTTTTGCAAAATCAAAATATCACTACCTGGCACCACAGAGACCTCTATACCAATTTTCAAACTATTCATTTCATCAATAAAGCTTTCTCGAAATTTCGCCACCAAAGCTTTTACATCTTGCCTACTTGAAAATTGGTCTTTGACTTCATTTACATTTGGGACTCTATGAGGCTCAGGCGTAGCGGCGACAAATTTATTAAAATAATCGTTATACATCTCTAACAGTTGATTCGAAGTCGCTGTCGATTTTGGCATCAAATGAGCAAAAGTATCTAGACTTGTAAAATTAGTATATAAAAGAATAATCAGCACTGAACTGATCGCAAAAATAGTCTTTTTAACTTTCACATCCCACTCCTACGTAATTACTTACCAAACCGTAACTGACTAATTGACTCCGCCAGATTGGCTGGTTGTTATCCCGCCTTGTTGCGCACTCAATGAATTTATTTTCTCTGATATCAAACGAACTACACGATTAATTTCTTTATCTGTGTTGATGTCGGGCTGTTGTCTTTTACCAGAACGAAATGAAATAACCAAAAGCAGGTCAAATCGCAGAACGCGCAGATCAGTCGTCAAAACTTTTCCTGGTTCATATTTTTTAAATGTTTTTTTCAACAACTCTGTGTACCTATCTGTGGGATACTGTAATCTCAACAAATTGACGATCTCATTATCATCCAGATCTTTTGCAATCAATTGTCCGAGGTACTGAGCTTTCGGAATTTCTTTTCGATCGGGATGCAGTTTCGCATTTACAATCTTTGTATCAATTTTACGTAGCTCTTCAAGTTCAGTGTTATCGACTGATTCAGAAACTATACTCTTGGTCAATCCATCAATGGAGAAAAAAACTAATGCTACTGTAAAAATATAATTAAATTTCAAACCCTACTCCTTCAAAAACAAATATTGCATATCCGGATAAACACCAACAATACGAACCCTCAGGGCTTCGCGTTGTTCATCCGAGTCAGCTTTTTTCACAACTTGCTCTAACACCCCAGCGATCATACGTGATGGAGCTTGATTGTTTTTTAACTCCAGCAAAGCAGTTTCAAAAATCTGTGATTTCTCTGACAATGAACCATCTTTTTCAATCTTGACTGGGACCTTTAGACAATCCCAAAAAAATTCGATCTTGTTTTTTTGCGCAACATCTATTGATAAACTGCCGACTAAATTGATTGTTTTCCGATATATACTTGAATTTTTATTAAGAAATTCTTTTTGCGAATTGATTCTTCGTAAAATAGATTGCGAGTATCGATTTGTTTCGTTTGATGTCCAAGCTTGCAACTGATCAAGCTGCGCACCACCACCCATTCGGCCATACAATGCCATCGATCTTGCTGCTGCAAAACCACCGTCAACATCTCCCATAAATAATCTATAAACCAAATAACTGGCTGCAAAGTTTTTATCAGTCTCAATCAATTCATTAAAATATTTCTTTGCTGCAACGACCTCTGCGGCATCAATTTCATGTGCTTTGAGTTCTTCTTTAAGCTGATCTTCTAGACTGATTTTTTTTTCAGTTTGTTCATCATTTGGGTTTAAATTTAACTGATGGCTTGCTTGATACTTCCGCCACTGAACCATAGAAATAAAAAATGCACTCAGTACAAA
>CAZMVK010000147.1:0-9470 GCA_964569545.1 uncultured Bdellovibrio sp. | reverse complement strand
TTGCGAAATAAAAAAGCCTGATCGAAAATAACTTTTTGTAAGGAGCTTTTATGTCCAAATCTAAAATCTGGTTTCAGCACTATCCACCAACGGTTCCGCATGAAATCAATTTAACTCCATACAAAAATATTTTGACAGTCTTTGACAATGCAGTAAGCAAACATCGCAATGCACCTGCCTTTAGCAATATGGGGGCAACCTTAACCTTTGCAGAGTTGGATCAAAAAGTTGGTCAATTTGCTTCGTTTTTACAAAACGAATTGAGTCTTAAAAAAGGTGACCGCATTGCCATTCAAATGCCGAACTGTTTACAGTTTCCTGTCGCGCTATTTGCAGCTCTGCGAATCGGATTGATTGTCGTCAACACCAACCCTCTGTACACCGCAAAAGAGATGAAACATCAATTCAAGGATTCTGGCGCTAAAGCCATTATCATCATGGCTAATTTTGCTTCGTTGCTAGAAGAAATCATTCAAGAAACTGATATTCAATCTGTGATTGTCACAGAGCTGGGTGATATGTTGCCATTTCCAAAAAACTTGCTGGTCAACTCGGTGGTTCGATTTGTAAAAAAAATGGTACCAAAATATCATTTGCCACAAGCTTATAACTTTACTCAAGCACTTGAAATCGGCTGCCAACAACCCTATCTCGATGTTCACATCGATATTTCTGATATCGCATTCTTGCAATACACCGGCGGCACCACAGGTGTTTCCAAAGGGGCTGTACTCACGCATAAAAACATCGTCGCTAATATGCTTCAAATTGTCGAGTGGATGAGACCATTGCTTGAAGAAGGTAAAGAAACAGTATTAACAGCTTTGCCGATGTATCATATTTTTTCACTGACTGTGAACTCGCTGGCCTTCATGACCTTTGGTGGTCACAATGTTTTGATCACCAACCCACGTGACATCCCGGCCTTTATCAAACTGATGCGAGAAACTCCATTCACAGTGATGACTGGCGTGAATACCTTATACAATGCTTTAATGAACAATCCTGAATTTTCTAAAATTGATTTTTCTAATGTTAAAATTTCAGTCGCAGGTGCTATGGCCTTACAAGCAGCTGTTGCTGACAAGTGGCTCAAAATGACTGGAACAAAAATTTTTGAAGGTTATGGCTTAACCGAGACCTCACCCGTTGTCTGTTGCAATCCGATCGTCGGTGGTCACGATCAGGTTGGCACCATTGGCGTGCCGCTGCCATCCACAGATGTAATTTTATTAGATGATAATGAAAACGAAGTAGCTTTAGGACACGAAGGAGAAATTTGCGTCAAAGGCCCACAAGTCATGCAAGGTTATTACAACAGACCTGACGAAACTGCCAAGGTCTTTAGCAAAAATGGTTGGCTGAAAACCGGCGACATTGCGGTGATGTTCGAAAATGGTTTTTATAAAATCGTTGATCGCAAAAAAGATATGATTTTAGTTTCTGGTTTTAACGTATATCCTAACGAAGTCGAAGACGCCATCGCCAGTCACCCTAAGGTTTTAGAGGTGGCTGCTGTCGGCAAAGCCGATCCACACTCTGGTGAAATAGTTAAAGTTGTGATTGTCAAAAAAGATCCCTCATTAACAGCCGAAGAGGTCATCACTTTTGCGCGAAAATCCCTGACCAATTATAAGGTTCCTAAAATAGTAGAATTTCGCGATGAATTGCCAAAAACAAATGTCGGAAAAATTCTGCGCCGAGCACTGAGAGATTAAGGCGTGTTCTCAGACACGCCCTCAGCTTTATTTTTCGCGATGCAATCGAGCGGCATAAAAACCATCATAACCCTGTTTGTCAGCGCTCAGATGAATTTCTTTTTCTAATTTCCAACCGTCGTTTTCTTTTAAAAATTTAGCAACTTGCTTTTCATTCTCACTTGGCAACACACTGCAGGTGGCATAGACCATCTTGCCGCCAACCTTGGTCATGACACAGTAGCTTTTTAAGATATCAGCCTGTATTACATTTAAGCGAGCAAGTTCTTCAGCAGATAATTTCCACTTGGCATCTGGATTTCTTCGTAAAACACCAACACCCGAACATGGCACATCCAATAACAATCTGTCCGCAGTTTCATGCATACGTTTGATCACTTTTTGCGAATCTATTAAACGAGCTTCAATAATATCCACGCCGTTTCGTTTTGCGCGCTCTTTCAAAGATTTTAATTTCCACTCGTGTATGTCTAAGGCGATAATCTTACCTTTGTTTTTCATCAAAGAAGACATATGCAAACTTTTGCCGCCGCCACCAGCGCAGGCATCAATCACACGCATTCCGGGTTCCACCTCAAGCATTGGCACAACCAATTGTGAAGCCGCATCTTGGACTTCAAACAAACCATCGCGAAAAGCTTTGGTTGAAAAAACATTTTTTCGCTCTAACAAACGCAATGCCCACGGCAATTCGTTATGACCTGCGACCCCGGTTCTCATCTCTGGATTTTGCTCGGTTAAAACTTTTTCAGCCAGAACCTCATCCATACCCAAGGCTTTGATCACTTGATCAGGTGTCGCTCGCAAAGCATTGACTCGTAAAAATACATCAGCTGGATTATTCATAGCCGCTGCACATTGATGCCAATCATTTCCAAGTTCAGCCAAAGCCATATCGTAAAGCCAATCCGGATACGATTGCAAAACTGCATAAGATTGAATCCGCGCCTCACGCTGCAAAATGCTTGGATCGATATCGATAAATTCTTCCATGGGCGGAAGCTCTTGGCCTTTACGCAACCAATGCACAGCTAAAATGCGCCAAAAATCAGTATCAGTATTGGCAATATAAGCCAGCGTGCGATACCAACGAACAACGTCATAAACATTTTCTGCAAAGAACTTACGATCTCGCGAACCCCATTTACGATGACTTTTAAAATTTCTTTCGATCACCTTGTCGGCAAATTGACGATCAACGATGATATCTTCAAGAGCTTTAACTATATTATCGACGAGAATATGATGAATTTTCAACTTAAGGCCTTCTTTTAGAGCTGATATAAACTGATTTCACGTTCGTGAATGGGAACTTCGGCACTTTTGTTTTCAACCCACTTGAAGTCAATCAAAAATCGCTGGCGATGAAGTGGTAAATGTTGAATTTGTAATCTTTCCGGCCACTCGATAAAAACCCAAGAGGAATCGTCCTGAATCAAATCCCAAAAACCAGTGGACTCAAGGTCATCTTCGCTTTGCAATCGATAAAGATCAAAATGCTCAAGCTCAATGCCTGAAGCAAGCCGATAACTGTGATGAAGAGCATAGGTCGGCGACACCACCTTTTGATCACACCAGAACTGCACCCATTGAGTTTTGCCTATCCCCATCGGCCCCTGCAAAAGTACAATGGCCGGATTGGGCATAACAAGCTTGCAAGCATTTACAACCTGCTTAAGATCTTCTAGATTTTCAACCTGCCAATTATGAACCAAATTCATTTTCAAACCTTCAGCGCAAAACATAAGAAAAAATGAAAAAATACGACACACCAAAATTACAAAAAAAAATTTAAATTTACAAAAAATCTGATCATGTTTTTATAGAGTCTCTAATAAATACTATTTCAGCTGCTTTTTCATTTTTTGTACGGCTTTTTTTAATCCCATATCCAAAGCATAACAGATCAAGGAATGCCCGATGTTTACCTCAGCCAAATGTGGTAAATTACGAATCTCGGCAGTGGTGGCAAAATCCAATCCATGCCCCGCATGAACATTCATTCCCAATTCATGAGCCAAATGTGCAGCCTCTAATAAACGTTTCCACTCTTTTTGTTTTTGCCGACCCTGCAAATGAACCCATTTACCAGTGTGAAATTCAACGGCATCAGCTCCCACCATAAAGGAAGCTTTTACTTGCTCAATGCTGGGTTCAATAAACATGGAAATTTCAATACCTAAAGATTGAAGCTTTTCAACATGCTGAGAAATTTCATTGATGTTTTTTTTCACATTCAAACCACCCTCGGTGGTCAGCTCTTCACGTTTTTCCGGAACAAAACAAGCCCAATCAGGTTTGTATTTACGTGCGATCTTTACCATCGCAGAGTTTGCTGCCATCTCAAGATTGATTAAAACCTTATGACGGCTCTGTTCACGCCATGAACCACAAAGTCTTGCCACATCTTCTTCTTGAATATGGCGACGATCCTCGCGCAAATGAATTGTGATTTGTGTAGCACCACCTGCCACCGCTAGATCTGCCATACGCAAAATATCTGGATACACAGTTGTTCCACCACGCACCTGACGCAAAGTCGCTGCATGATCAATATTTACACCCAAACGAATTTGTTTTTTAGAACTCATCTCAAAAATTCCTCTTATTGCGAACAGCTAAATTAGTTTTCTTCTCAGCTACAACAGTTACTGAGGCGTTTTTTAGAAGTGTCTTAGATAATTTATTTTTCATTAGAAACCCTTGGTTTGACAAAATATAAAAACGAATTCTGACAATCATTAGATTTATCTGCTTCCTCTTTAATAAATTCAGAAAGTGAAAATCTCAAAAATTTTTTATATGTTTCTTGATTACCAGATATGCTTATTTTTCTTCGCTAGACAGATGACTCTCTAACAGCTCAGCAATACGACCAGCATATTCATTGATTTTCAATTTGTCAGGGCCCTCTACCAAAACTCGGATGACCGGCTCCGTTCCTGAAAATCTGACAAATACTCGTCCGTGCCCTTGCAGTTCTTGTTCGATGGTTTGAATCAACTCTTTGTAACCAGGCAAACTATCAATGTCTTTTCTGTTTTTTACTCGTAAATTGATCAATACCTGTGGCGAATCCTCGATCACGCGATTGAGCTCTGACATTTTCACACCAGTTTGTTTCATCACTGCTAAAACACTCAATGCTGCCACACAACCATCACCAGTTGTGGTGTGATCTAAAAAAATAATGTGACCCGATTGTTCACCACCCAGATTGTAACCATTACGACGCATTTCTTCGACAACATATTTATCACCAACACCGGTTTTCACGACTTGAATTCCGGCTTCGTTCATTTTTTTCTCTAAACCAAAATTCGACATCTGAGTCACCACCAGGGTGTTCTTTTTCAGAGTGCCTTTTTTCTTCATATGCAATGCACATATTCCCAAGATATGATCACCATTCATGATCTGACCTTTTTCATCCACCATGATCACTCGGTCCGCATCACCATCTAAAGAGATACCAACATCAGCACGATACTCGATCACAGCTTGCGCCAATTTAGCAGGATACAAAGCTCCGACCTTGTCATTGATATTAATACCATTGGGATCATCTCCCAACTGAATCACTTCAGCACCCAACTCTTGAAAAATTGCAGGTGCCACCTTGTAAGCCGCACCGTTGGCCGTATCCAAAACGATACGCATTCCATCCAAGGTGTATTCAAGAGGAAAAGTATTTTTCACATACAAAATATATCTGCCCTGAGAGTCATCAATACGTCTTGTACGACCGACCAGATTCGAAGCCGGTAAAAATTTTGTCAGATCTTCTTCTAAAGCCAAACGCTCAATTTCTCTTTCCATTTCATCAGGAATTTTGAAACCATCGTAACCAAAAATTTTAATTCCATTATCATGATAAGCATTATGCGAAGCCGAGATCACAATCCCTGCCGTCGCACGCATATCACGAGTTAAAAATCCAATCCCAGGAGTCGGCAATGGCCCCACAAGCTGCACATGCACACCCATTGAATTCAAACCTGCAGCCAGTGCCTGCTCGATCATATATCCAGACAAACGAGTGTCCTTGCCGATCACAACCTTGCGAGTTTGCGAACTCCACGGCAGCTGTTGTTTTTGTAACAAACAACCGATAGCTTGGCCAATCTTGACCACCATGTCCGGCATCATCGGAAAAACATTAGCAGTTCCACGAATACCATCTGTACCGAATAGTTTTATTTTTTTTTCAGATTTATTTTCAGACACAAACTGAATCCTTTATCGAATGACTTTTTAATTATCCTTATGGCTTCTTTAATACACGAGCGTGAATAACCGAAGGCTTAACTGAAATAACTTTCACACCAAACGGAACATCAATTAATTTTGTAGGAATCTCAACATCAATATCGCCATCAGCTTTTTGCGAAATATCGATACTGACGAGCTGACCAAGCCCCGAAGCAACAAACTTTCGCAAAGCTGTGCGCGGACCTGAGACCTTGATCTTAACCACATCAGAGCTTTGCATGGAAAGAATTTGATTAGGACCAGGGATCAATTCAACATCAACTGTTTTGGTCAACGAAAAATCTTGTCGACCCAAAATTGTAATCCACAGAATCAAAGTGATAAAAAGCGAAACAATCTTGTAGCTCATGTTATCAAAAACAATACTGCGCATTCGGATTTTCATGAGAAAGCCTCGCTCGCAGTTTTAAATTTTAAACCATAAACATCATATAAAGATTTTCGCAAATCACCCATGTCTCGCATCACTATCAAATGCCCAGCTTGGACCACCGCCACCGATTTATTTTCTTCGCTGACGATAATGACAATAGCATCGGATTCTTCAGTCAAACCAATCGCAGCACGATGTCTGGTTCCTAAATTTTTATCTAACACTGGATTTTTACTGAGCGGCAAAAAATTTCCAGCAGAGTGAAGTTTTCCACCGCGAATCAACACTGCTCCATCATGCATGGGCGAGGTTGGATGAAAAATACTGACCAAAATTTCTGATGACACTCGGCAATCCATATCGGTGCCAAACTCTATATGATAATCAACCAAGATGTCTCGCTCGATCACCATCAAAGCGCCATAACCTTTTTGTGCCATCATAAAAGCAGCCTTAGCTAGCTCTTCGACAATATAAGTTTCTTGCACCGAAGACACATCTGAGAAAAATGGATGGCTTCCGATTTGCGCCAGTGCTCGGCGAATCTCACCGTTGAACAAAATAACAACGATAATAAATAAATTAGAAAAGAATTTTTCCAAGATCCAATTAAAAGTAAAAAGCTCAAGCCAAATACTGAGGATATAGGCGATTGCCAATACCCCAAGACCAGAAAGCATTTGAATGGTTCCTGTTTTTTTTATTAAAACAAGAATCCTATAAACAACAACCCACACCAGTATCATATCCACAAAATCTTGCAGACGCAGATGACTGACAATGAACCAAATGTTGTCTATCATGACCTTCCAATCCAAATGCAAATCCCTTATACGTTAAAAAGTTAAATTGTCACAGGACCCGAGTTACTCACAGAACCTGTGCCACCAGCAACTGGAGCATTTGCATCCACGGCGCCAACCAAACCACTGCCCGCAGTTTTGTTCGAGCGAATTTTACGAATCTCAGATACCGCGGCTTCATTGTTAACCAACATCTCAACCTCAGAAGCATCGATGGTTTCATATTCAAGCAATGCTTGAGTTAATCTTTCCAGAGCGTCACGATTTTCGGTTAATATTTTTAATGCTAATTTATAACCTTCATCAATTATCAAATAAACTTCGTGATCAATTTCTTGCGCCTTAGATTCAGAATATTCACGCTGAGTATTGCCATAATTCATTCCCATAAAAACAGGGTTTTCACGTTTTTCATAAGCCAAAGGCCCAAGTTTGGTACTCATACCCCATTCGCAAACCATACGACGAGCGATCTCTGTCGCTCGTTCAATATCATTGCCCGCACCTGTGGTGATATCACCAAAAACAAGTTCTTCCGCTGCACGTCCGCCGAACAAAAATGAAATCATACTTTTGGCTTTATTTTTTGACAAATTCAAACTGTCTTTTTCTGGCAAAGTCTGAGTCACACCCAAGGCCATTCCACGAGGAATGATTGTCACCTTGTGAATCGGATCCAAACCAGCAATTTTTTTACCAATCAAAGTATGCCCAGCCTCATGATAAGCCGTCACCTTTTTATCTTCATCGCTGATAACCATGGATTTTCTTTCAGAACCCATCAACACTTTGTCTTTGGCTTTTTCGAAATCTTCCATGTCTAAATATTTTTTATCCGTACGAGCCGCAATCAAAGCCGCTTCGTTGACCAAATTTTCAAGGTCCGCACCAGTAAAGCCAGGCGTGCCGCGTGCAATTTGTGCTAAATCTACATCCAAACCAATTGGTGTTTTACGAATATGCACTTCTAAAATTTGTTTACGACCATTTACATCAGGTTTGCTCACCACCACGCGACGATCGAAACGACCTGGACGTAACAACGCCGGATCTAAAACATCAGGGCGGTTTGTAGCAGCGATCATGATAACACCTTCGCTGGATTCAAAACCATCCATCTCTACCAATAATTGATTCAAAGTTTGTTCACGCTCATCGTGACCACCACCCATGCCCGCACCACGATGGCGACCAACAGCATCGATTTCATCTATAAAGATCAAACACGGCGCATGTTTTTTACCTTGCTCAAAAAGATCTCGCACACGACTGGCACCAACACCGACAAACATCTCAACGAAATCAGAACCAGAAATAGTAAAAAATGGAACACCAGCCTCGCCAGCAACAGCTCTAGCTAATAAGGTTTTACCAGTTCCCGGTGAACCAACAAGCAACACACCTTTAGGAATGCGTCCACCAAGCTTGGTGAATTTTTTGGGATCTTTCAAGAAATGAACAATCTCTTGCAATTCCTCTTTCGCTTCATCCACACCAGCCACTTCTTTGAAAGTGATTTTATTTTTATGTTCGGTCAGCAATCGTGCACGACTTTTACCAAAGCTCATCGCCTTGCCACCGCCAGCTTGCAGCTGTCGCATAATAAAAAACAAGAAAACCAAACCTAAAATAAATGGCAACCAATTCATAAACAAATTCATCATCAACGAATTGTTTTCGCTGTGCTCATAGTTTGGCGTCAAACCATTAGCCACTAGAAATTTGAAACCTTCATCGGTGGTATTACCAACGATTTGAAAATGTTTGCCGCTGTATTTCTTTTCGAATTCTGGCTTTACTTCACCAATAATTTCATTTGAGTCTGGCTTGAAAGAGACACTCGCTATTTCACTGGCCTTTACTGCTTCTGAAAATTTTGAGTAATTAAAATCCTGAATATTTGTTTGATGTCTATTCTCATACGTTTGATACAAAAAGATCAAAAGTATAAGCATGAAAATCCACAGTGCTGCCGTTTTTTGTGCTTGCTTCATTTTTACCTCTTATGCCGTATAATTCTAACATCGCAAGGTGATTTCACCAAACTAATTACGGTTCTAGACTCGTCGTTCTTCAACTTCTTGCACGCGCCTAAAGCCCGTTTAAAATTCACTTTTAGCTCTTAAAAAAACACTCACTTGGCAGAAATATATTCAGCTGTCATAGCCCAATCCAATTGCGCTGTTCTGAATGTGTGTACATTCTGCTGTTTGTCTAGGTGTTTCAAAATTTCATATAAATGATTCTGTGTAAAAGAATTCTGACCACACTGGCTTGTCTCTGCGTATGTTCAGGAAGAAATAC
>CAZMVK010000146.1:1382-9541 GCA_964569545.1 uncultured Bdellovibrio sp. | reverse complement strand
TAAAGGGATATAATTCCTGAGATCGCCAGTAGCCAGAACGTCCGCGCGTTGGGGCTCGACAACTTTCCAAACTCCTGGTTCAATTTCAATCTCATTCCAAGCATGCATGCCTATCGATTTATCCTGCAGATAATATCCACTGATAATTCGCGTCGGCACCCCGGCGGCTCTAGCTATGGCTGCAAATAAAACAGCATAATGCTGGCAAACACCTTTTTTTCGATCCAAAGCTTCCCTTGTCGTCAAAGGCCTGATGGTGCCATCGCTTAACATGTCATAATCGTATTTATAATTTTCTTTTAGATATTTTAATATCAACTGCGCTTTAGATAGATTTCCGTAGACTTGAATTTTAATATGATTGGCAATCTTTTGAATCTCAGGCAAATCCGTTTGAACAGTATCATTACCAATTAAATCCATCGAATTAGAAACAAACTCCGAATTTCTAATTGTTCCCGAGCTGTTTTCTTTCAACACATAAATGAAATTTCCGTTTTCATTTTTTTGACTGACCACCTGCCAATAAGCCCCAAAATGTTCATAATCAAAAGCTTGCACGTCTTTCAATTGAATCGCATCGTGCGAAGCCAAATAACCTTCAGGTAAATTTACACGATTATTTTGCAAAACTTCTTTGCTACTACCCAAGCGGATTGCAGACCAAATAGTTTGCGGAACTTCCCAGCCTACATCAGGCGAGCCAACCGTCTGAGAATTTGATATTTTTTTCTCACTATCTTGACCTGAAGCAGTTGTTAAAAAAAGTTTTCCATCTACATTTATCAGCCATTTGCTACTTTTTAACACCAAATCTAAACCGAATTTATTCACTAACTGTTCAGGTGCTTTTTCCATTTTCATTTCCAACAATCCAAGATTTGGCGAATAGGAATAAATCTTAATTATTGAAAATAACGATTCCATGTCGGTAATTCGAGATGTATCAATTGTTTCATCTAATTTAAACCCAGCTAGCCATCCCCCCGCCGGAACCGAAAAATCATAACTATTTTCTTTAACTTGATCTACATAGCGGTCGACTGTTTTCATTTTATATCGTTTTACACCGACAGACTCTGTAGACACCAAAGAGCTTTTAACAAGCTTGAGCTGACATTCTGAATCAACATTGTAACTTTGAGTAATTGAATAATTTCGTACTCCATCTTCCATTTCGAAAGACAAATTTAACTTAAATGGAAATGCCGAATCAGGATCAGCAATAGACAAGCCATAAGACATTGATTGCTTGCCTATCGAAATCCCAGATCCTGAAGATTCAGAGTTGCTACTGTAGCCAACACCTACGCTAGTCACTTGATCAACCTTTTCAGAAAAACGAAAGGAAGTCTTGCTCAGTTGATTTTTCACCCCATTAGCAATTGCAATTTCGCTTTCAAGCCCAGCCACCGGTTGCATGACAAACGTTCGCTCAAGCATTTTTTTGCGCAGTTGCCCCTCACAACCAGACTGGCTTTCGGTAAGAATATTAACGGCAGTTCCACGCGATTTAGAATCCTCATGCGGAGTGCAAGCTGAAAGAAAAAATAAGGAAACGACACCTAAAAATAACAGTCTCAAATTTTTCATAGAATAAGTAATTAACACAAGCCTTTGCATGGAATAATTATTCAGCTTCATCAACAATAAAAAGTGACAAATAATGGCAAGATTCTGACGTAAATACACGATCGTACAATCCATAAACACAAAATATGTTCAAAACCAAACAGTTGAGTTTTTTTTACTGTTGCCATACAATCTGCAAATGCCAATTCAAACAATTTTCCCCAGCTTTATTTACTCTGACAAGTTAACCAAAAACACGCGTGTTTTGAACGCCCTGAATAAAGAGCTTCGCATTGAAACCGAACAGGTTCGCAAATATGACAAACAGGGTCTTGATTGGAGTTCTGAGAATTACCCAAACGGATACACTTCTTATGCAAGCTCTACCGAGGGCTTGGATAAAATGCATTTATTCAGCTCAACTTTTGCTGACCTAGAAAAAATGATTCGCCCTCATGTCGCTAAATATGCCAAACATTTACAAATGGATTTAAAAGATCGACAATTGGTTATGAGCAATATGTGGATCAACATCATGCCCCCTGGCGCTCAACACACGATGCACATTCATCCATTATCAACAGTCAGCGGAACATATTATTTAAATACCCCTAAAAATTGCAGTTCGATTAAATTTGAAGATCCTCGAATGGTTTGTTTTATGGCTTCTCCTCCGCGCAAAACAAATGCACGTCCAGAGAATCAAAGATTTATTCATTTTCATCCTCAATCTGGACAAGTTTTGCTTTTCGAAAGCTGGATGAATCACGAAGTCCCAAAAAATAACACCAAAGATCCCAGGGTCAGCATCAGTTTTAATTATGATTGGGTGTAGCCAATGAGTTTGCTGAATATCATTGGGAAAAATGTCGGAAAATCTTTCGTTTCAAACCAGCCCAACGAGAACAATAAAATTCAAACTGCAAAATTCCAGACAAAAGATGGCAATGAAAATCAAAATGACTATCACAGCGAAAGCCACAACAAAAACCATCAAAAAAATTTTCGACAAATCTTTAAAAATTTAAATTTTGAATTATTACCAGGTCAATTTCATAGCCTGCTTGGCCCTTCAGGTTGTGGCAAATCAACATTGTTGCGTCTGCTCGCGAATCTAGATCAACCCAGCAGCGGCGAAATTCTAAATTCAAAATCATTAAGCAAAGCTATGGTCTTTCAAGAGCCCAGACTCATTCCTTGGCTGAACTGCGCCGAAAACATTTTGCTGCCAACTAAATTAGGCAGCACTAAAGACCGTCTAGAAAACAGTCCACATAATATACCTAACCTAAAGGATCTTTTAAGCTTATTAGATCTCAACTCTGCACAGACACAATATCCAGAACAATTAAGCGGCGGTATGAAAATGCGCACAGCTCTGGCGCGCAGCCTGATCTTGCAACCACAACTTTGGCTTTTGGACGAGCCACTGTCCGCCTTGGATGAACCCACCAGATTGAATCTGCAAACACAAATTCGTAATATCCAACAAAATCAAAATCTCACAGGAATTTTTGTCACACACTCGATCGAAGAGGCTTGTTATTTATCTGATACAATTTTTTTATTTCACCATTCACATGAAAAACTGATTCGCGTAGATATCAATCTGCCAAAAATTCGAAACAATGATCTGCGCGAACAAATCGATTTTTTTGAAGAATGCAAACGCGTCAGACAAATCTTTAAAAGCGAGTGCTTTCAATGAAAAATTGGAACTCAAAAAACAAAATTGCCACAGCTGTACTTTTATTTGTTGTGATTTTTTCTTGGTGGCTGATCTGTAAAAATCAATGGTTGCCATCTTATATCGTACCCTCACCATTTCAGGTTTTATCGACACTCATTGAACTGCGCACTGATTTTTATTCAGCTACGATCAGCACCTTCACCTCGGCTTTGATTGGTTTTTTAGCTAGCGCCATATTAGGCTACATTTTAGCAGTCATATTCTCTTTCTACTCGGTACTTAGATCTGCAATTTTACCTCTAGCCGTTTTTTTCCAAACAGTTCCAATCATCGCCATAGCCCCCTTATTAGTTATTTGGTTTGGCTTCGGCGAACGCACCGTTCAGGTTTCTGCATTCATAGTTTCTTTTTTTCCAGTTCTCGCAAGTTCCTTGGTTGGCTTAGCCAGTGAAGAAATCCAGCTCTTAGAAATGTTAAAGGTCTACGATGCCAATAAAATTCATATTTTTTGGCATCTTAAAATTCCAAGCAGTTGGCCCTTTGTTTTTTCTGGCCTGCGCGTTTCATCTGGCTTGGCTGTTATTGGCGCCATTGTCGGTGAATTTGTTGCCGGAGGTGGCCTTGGTGGCTTGATAGATTCGGGTCGCTCACAGCAAAGAGTAGACATAGTTTTTGCCTCTATTTTTCTCTGCTCAGCACTGGGTTATATTCTTTTGTTGTTGGTTCAGCTCACTTCTCGCTTGATGCAGCTCAACAGACCTTACTTTAAATCCGAAACCCTAGGAATATAAGCAGCTGATCAAATACGGACACGCCTCAAGGAGTTCTTATGAATTTAAAATTCCCCATCGCCTTATTTACATTACTGCTCACAATTATTTGTACGACTTCATTTAATGCCAATGCCAATGTAAACGCCAAGGTCAGCACCAAGATCAAGCTTGCCTTGAATTGGAAAGCCGAACCTCAGTTCGGCGGCTTCTATGCAGCAGCTGAACAAGGATTTTTTAAAAAACAAGGTTTAGACGTTGAGATCCTGCAAGGGGGCTCCGGCACACCAACCATTCAGATGCTCAGCACTGGGCAGGTCGACGCAGCCATAGTCTCTGCTGACGAGATCATTATTTCTCATGACAGAGGCGCCAGTGATGTCATGGCTATTTTTGCGGTCTATCAAACCAATCCACAGGCGATTATGTCACACGCCGAGAGTGGTTTTACAAAATTAGAAGATGTATTTAAATCAAAAGAAGTTTTGCTTTGGCAAGCGGGGTTGCCATACGCCCAGTTTTTACAAAAAAAATACGCGCCTGTTTCTGTAAAATCAGCGCCATACCTAGGTGGTATCGGCAACTTCCAACACGACCCTCAAGTTTCACAACAATGTTTTTACACCTCTGAACCTTTGGCTGCAGAAAAAGCAAAACTCAAAATCAAAACATTTCTCGTTTCAGATTCTGGCTACAACCCCTACACCACCGTTGTCGCTGTTAAAAAGTCCTATGCTCAAAAAAATCCTGAATTGATAACAAAACTGAGATCAGCCATCCAACAAGGTTGGCAAGATTACTTGCAAAACTCAGCGACAACCAACAAGGCCATGGGTATTTTGAATAAATCCATGGATATGGAGACCTTTGAAAAAAGCGCGATTGCGCAAAAACCCTTGATTGAAACTGTTGAAAGCAAAAAAAATGGCCTGGGCACAATGACTTTAGAAAGATGGTCAGCATTAAACACCCAACTGTTTGAGCTCAAGGTTATTAAAACTAAGCTTTCCCCAGAGGTCTTTTTTCAGAATAAATAAAAATCCCCTAAAAGACCTGACTGTATCGAGCGGAGCTGTGAATGGAGCTGGCCCCTATCCACATTCAATACAACAGTG
This sequence comes from uncultured Bdellovibrio sp., assembly GCA_964569545.1. Taxonomy (GTDB): domain Bacteria; phylum Bdellovibrionota; class Bdellovibrionia; order Bdellovibrionales; family Bdellovibrionaceae; genus CAZMVK01. The sequence continues at coordinate 4,394 of CAZMVK010000146.1, read as the reverse complement.
AAACTATGTAACAGAAATTGGGAGCAACACAGGACAAAACAACTGTTCTATTTGACTGTCTGTAAAATTCTGAATAGACAGTCGCATGCTTATAAATTTATTAGAAATCCCCCCATCAGGAAAAGACTTTCATTACACCGAATCGAACTCGGCTATGGCGCAAGCGCTGGCCGATGTCCTTTCAAATTCATTTCAGGCTGAATTATCGATCCTGCCGATGCAGATCGGTGCTTTTGAACTGCGCGGAACGATTAAAAGCGCTGTTTTAGAGGACTGCTCACGTTGTGGTATCGAATTTAATCTCGACGTAAATGAAAAGTTTTACGATATTTTGATGCCAAAAACCAAAGACCAAGAGCAGGAAAAAAGAACTCACCACGTTGGCGAAGAAGACCTTAGCGGCGGACCATCTGTGGCTGAATACGAAGGTCATCATTTCAATATCAGTGAATACCTGCATGGAATAGTTGTTTTGTCGCGTCCTCCAATCCCTGCGCCTAAATGTGACGCCACTGGCAACTGCACACTTTGTAAGAAAAATGTGAATTTACAAAGCTTTAACTACGAAGACCCTGGCTTCGAAAAGCCGGTTTCACCCTTTGAATCCCTGAAAGATTTAAAGGTTACAAAAAACTAGAATTGACCCGGTTTTAAGCAATTGATTTAATTCTTGATTTTTATAGTCTTTTCAGAATAAATTACCCCGCCTACGACATGTAATTGTAGGCGGCACGCGCGATCGGTAAAAAACCAGCATAATCATACGCAGGTTCAATGTCCCTTTTCGCTGCCAAAAAGTTTTTTAGTTTTTTAATATAATTTAATTAATGTAAGTTAAACGCGAGGTTAAAATGCCAACTCCAAAGAAGAAAACGTCCCGCTCTAGAAGAAACATGCGTCGTAGCCATGATGCCTTATCAGTACCAGCTGTTGCTGTGGACAAAAAAACCAAAGAATTGGTTCGCCCACACCGCGCTGCTAAAGGTGCAGATGGCGCTTACTATTACAAAGGTAAACAAATCAGCGCTGCTAAAAACGCTTAAGCTGAACGGTTAAAGATGTCTCTTTATCGCAGCAGAATCGCGGGCACAGGCTCGTATTTACCATCTAAGATTTTAAGTAACTTCGATCTTGAAAAGATGGTTGATACCAATGATCAATGGATCCGCGAAAGAACTGGCATTGAAAGAAGACATATCGCTGCTCCAGAGCAAGCGACTTCGGATTTAGCATATGAGGCTTCAAAAAGCGCAATTGCTGATGCAAACTTAAAAACCGAAGACATCGATTTTATTATCTTTGCAACCTGCACGGGGGATTTCAGACTCCCGGCAACGGCTTGCGTGCTCCAGACCAAACTTGGAATGACAACAGTTCCTGCCATTGACATCAATGCAGCCTGCTCTGGATTTCTTTATGGTCTATCAATGGCCGATGCCTACATCCGCATGGGTACATATAAAAATGTATTGGTTGTTGGCGCAGAGGTTATTCATCGTTTTATAAACTACGAAGACAGAGAAACTTGCATTTTATTTGGCGATGGCGCCGGTGCATGGATTGTTTCCCGCACTGATGCTAATGCCGAAGATGTCATTTACTCTAGCCACTTGCGCGCCGAGGGTTCTTTGTGTGATTTATTAATTGCACCAAGCGGAGGCTCTAAACGTCCATTTGATGAAGCTGTTTTCGCCGACAAATCTCATTTGATGCAGATGAAAGGTCGCGATATTTTTAAAAATGCTGTTCGCACCATGTCTGCGACATGCAAAGACGCCTTAGAGTTCAACAAATTATCTATCGACCAAATTGATTGGATGGTTCCACACCAGGCCAACTCTAGAATATTGGAATCTGTTGCTGATCATTTTAAATTTCCTAAGGAAAAAGTTATCTCTATCGTCCACGAAATGGGCAACACTTCGGCGGCAACCATCCCAGTAGCTTTTGATTTCGCACGAAAAGACGGTCGCATCAAACGTGGTCAAACAATTCTTTTGACTGCATTCGGTGCTGGTTTAACCTCTGGCAGTGCTATCTTTAAATTTTAAAAAAACATCGCGAAGGAATTTATGTTTCATTTAATATTTCCTGGCCAAGGCAGTCAACAGCCAGGCATGGGTCGGTTTTTATATGATCAATTTCCAATTGCTAAAGAATGCTTCCAAGAAGCCTCTGAAGCCATCAAGGTCGACCTAAAAAAACTTTGTTTTGATGGTTCCGAATCAGATCTGACCTTAACTCACAATACACAACCCTGCTTGTTGACTGTATCTACAGCCACACAACGAGTTCTTCGACAGCAATACAATCTTAAAATAAGCGCAGCCTCTGGTCACAGTATCGGCGAATACGCAGCTCTTGTTGCCGCTGACGTTTTACCCTTTGCGACTGCTGTAAGAGCTGTGCGTTTACGTGGCGAGGCCATGCAATCTGCTGTTCCTGTCGGCAAAGGTGGAATGGCAGCAGTAATGGGATTAAATGACGATCAAGCAAAACAACTTTGTCAGTTTGTTGTCAGTAAATCTGGATTTTCACCACTCAGCCCGGCTAATTTTAATTGTCCAGGTCAGATTGTTATCAGTGGATCTCAAAAAGCTTTAGACTGGATGAAGACTAATTTAAAAGCAGAAGAAGTTTTTCCAGATGTTAAAAGACTTAAAATAATTCATCTGCAAGTTTCAGCACCATTTCATTGCGATATGATGAAACCAGCAGAAGAGAGTATGCGAGAATTTCTTTCTGAGGTTCCATTTGCCGATGCTAAATTTCCGATCATACAAAATTACTCAGCAAAAGCAGAAACATCGGCCAACATCTTAAAAGAAAACTTGATTCGACAGGTGACAGCTTCGGTACTTTGGACGCAGAGCATGCAGTATGCCTTAGAACAAAATTGGACGAAGTGTATCGAGTGCGGAACTGGCAAGGTGCTTCAAGGTCTTTTGAAAAAAATTGACTCTGAAAGATTCCAAGTCTTCAATACGAATTCGCTAGAAGATATTGAAAACA
>CAZMVK010000146.1:0-1372 GCA_964569545.1 uncultured Bdellovibrio sp. | reverse complement strand
ATGACGGTTGCTGTGTTGGTTCGGGATGCTGCGACAGTTGCTATCAAAAATCATACACAGAAAGGGGAGCAGGCGGTTTTTGCAGTAAAGTACAACCCGATAACAGATAAATGCTCACTATTAATAAAAATATTTTTGTTACTGGTGGCAGTCGTGGCATTGGAGCTTCGATTGTCAAAGTTCTTGCTCAGCGCGGAGCTCATGTTGGCTTTACCTATTCCAGCAGAGCCGATGCTGCTGAAAAACTTTTAGCGGAGCTACCTGGCTCTGGTCATTTTTGTGTTCAAATGAATGTTGGCGACGCGACTTCGGTAGAAAAGGCTGTTGAACATTGTTTAGAGAAATTTTCTGGTGATATCGACGGTCTGGTAAATAATGCCGGTGTTACCAAAGACAATCTTCTTCTTAGAATGAAACCAGAAGATTTTGATTTCGTCATTGATACCAATCTAAAAGGCACCTTTCTTGTAACCAAGGCTTTTTTGAAAACTTTGGTGAAAGCTCGCAAAGGCTCTATTGTGAACATCACCTCAGTCATAGGACAAACCGGAAATGCAGGACAAGCCAATTATGCTGCCAGCAAAGCCGGCATCGAAGCCTTTAGCCGAAGCACGGCTAGCGAAATCGCTTCGCGTGGGATTCGTGTTAATTGCGTAGCCCCCGGGTTTATCGGAACCGAGATGACTGATATCTTAACTGAAGAGCAAAAGGCGCAGATTCTGAAAAGTATTCCTATGAATAGAATCGCAGCCCCTGAAGAAGTTGCAACAGCAGTCGCTTTTCTGTTAAGTGAAGATGCTAAATATATCACTGGTCACACTTTGTCTGTGAACGGTGGTATGCATATGGGATAGTTTTTAAAAATTAGTTTTTGTAATTAAGCTTAATGAACTTAGGAGGTTTAAAATGGCTTTAAGTCCGAAAGTAAAAGATATCATCGTTGAACAACTTGGCGTTGATCCAGAAAAAGTAAAATTAGAAGCATCATTTATCGATGATCTTGGCGCTGACAGCTTGGATATCGTTGAATTGGTTATGGCAATGGAAGAAGAATTCGATCTTGAAATTCCAGATGAAGACGCTGAAAAATTAAGAACTGTTGGCGACGTTGCTAGCTATCTTGAGAAAAAAGGCAAAGCCTAGTTACTGTCATGAGCAAAAAAACATTTGATATCAAATTAAAACGTGTTGTTGTTACAGGCCTTGGGGCGATCACTCCGCTTGGATTAACTGCCGAAGAGTCTTGGCAAACGGCCTTAAAAGGCCAATCTGGAATTGCTCCGATTACACGTTTTTCGACTGAGGGTTTTGATGTCACCTTTGCGGGTGAGGTTAAAGGCTTTCAAGCAGATTTGTACGTCGCTAAAAAAGA
>CAZMVK010000145.1:6368-9667 GCA_964569545.1 uncultured Bdellovibrio sp. | reverse complement strand
CGCATTTATGGTTTAGAAAATGTGATGGCTGGTGAGCTTGTAGAATTTCCTGGGGAAATCTATGGCATGGTGTTGAATCTTGAGGCCTCTTTTGTCGGCGTGGTTATCTTCGGAGAAGATCGTTTCATCAAAGAAGGTGATACGGTAAAGCGTACGAAAAAAATCGTACAAGTTCCTGTCGGTGAGGCGTTACTGGGTCGCGTAGTAAATGCGTTAGGAATTCCAATTGATGGCAAGGGTCCAATTGATACTCCTAATATGCGAGTTGTTGAGATTAAGGCCCCGGGAATTGTTTATCGTAAATCGGTTCATGAACCGATGCAGACTGGCATTAAAGCTATTGATTCTATGATTCCAATTGGCCGAGGTCAGCGTGAGTTGATCATTGGTGACCGCCAAACTGGTAAGACTACAATTGCAATCGATACCATCATCAATCAAAAGGGTCAGGGCGTTCATTGTTTTTACGTAGCATGCGGACAAAAACAATCTACTGTTGCAACTGTCGTTGAGAAGTTAAGACTTGCGGGCGCAATGGAGTACACAACAGTTATTGTTGCTGGTGCCTCTGATCCGGCTCCATTGCAGTTTTTGTCAGTGTACGCGGGAACCACAATGGCTGAATATTTCCGTGACAGCGCAAGACATGCATTGATCGTTTATGATGATTTAACAAAACAAGCACAGGCTTACCGTCAAATGTCATTGTTGTTGCGTCGTCCTCCGGGTCGCGAGGCTTATCCTGGTGACGTATTTTATCTTCACTCTCGCTTGCTAGAGCGTGCGGCGAAATTGTCTGATGATAAAGGTGCTGGCAGCTTGACTGCGTTGCCAATTATCGAAACACAAGCGGGCGATATCTCTGCTTACATTCCAACAAATGTTATTTCGATTACAGATGGTCAGATTTTCTTGGAAACAGATTTATTTTACAAAGGTGTTCGCCCAGCAATTTCTGTAGGTAAGTCAGTTTCACGTGTCGGCGGTTCTGCGCAAACAAAAGCAATGAAATCTGTTGCTGGTACAATTAAACTTGAACTAGCTCAGTTCCGTGCTCTTGAGGCTTTCGCAGCGTTTGCATCTGATTTAGATAAAGCCTCTCAACAACAGTTGAGTCGTGGTCGTCGCTTGGTTGAATTATTAAAACAACCGGCATATGCGCCTTACAAAATGGAAGAACAAGTTATCTCTATTTTTGCGGCAACCAATGGATATGTTGATAGCTATCCCGAAGAAGATGTTAGACGTTATGAAAAAGACTTGCTTGATTTTATCAAAGGCAAATATGCGCATATCTTGAAAAACGTTGCAGATCAGAAAGCAGTATCACCAGAACTTAAAACAACATTGGTTGGTGCTCTTGATGAATTTAAAGCGATTTTTCAGCCCTCTAAATAATAAGGTGCAAAAATGGCCAGCTTAAAGGATATACGGATTCGTACAGAATCGACAAAAAATACGCAGCAGATTACCAAGGCAATGAAGCTGGTATCCGCTGCTAAGCTGCGTAAAGCACAGCACCAAATTACAAACATGCGCCCTTATGCGCATGCCTTGTTGCGAGTGATAGCAGATATTGCTGTAACAAATAGGGTTTCACACCCACTGTTGATGTCGCCGACCACGGCGCCTAAAAAAGTTTTGTTGGTTGTTTTAACTTCTGACCGTGGACTTTGTGGGGCTTTTAACTCAAATATTGTGAAATATTCAGAGGCTTACTATAAAGATCAAAAAGATAAATTAGAAACGTTAGATTTTATTTTTATTGGTCGTCGCGGAGCAGATCACTTTACTAAAAAAGGTGTGAAAGCTGTCGAGACGATTTTAAAATTAGATAAAGATGTTTCTTATGAGTTGGCTTCGCATGTATCAGAAAAACTGATGAAATCTTTTTTAGATGGTCAGTATGATGAAATTCGTTTGGTTTACAATGAATTCAAATCTGCAATATCTCAACACGTTGTTGCGGAAACTTTATTGCCAATCGACACCAGCAAAAACACATTTTCAGATACTGATTCTGGCGCCGGGAAATCATTTTCGGTTGATATGATTTATGAGCCGGATCCAAGTCAGATCATTGATCAGCTGCTTGTGAAGGCGTTCAGTCTTCAGGTCTATCGTTGCATGTGTGAGTCCGTAGCTTCAGAACATGGCGCAAGGATGTCGGCGATGGAGAGCGCAAGCAATAATGCAAAAGAAATGATAGCTAAATTGACACTAACATATAACAAGCTTCGACAAGAAAAAATCACCACCGAATTGACTGAAATTGTGAGCGGTGCTGAGGCGTTGAAATAAATTTTATTTAATTATTTAAGGAGCAGAAAATGCAACAAAACCAAAACACTGGTAAAGTTAAACAAATCATGGGCCCCGTTGTAGACGTTGAGTTTAGCGGTGGAGTATTGCCGGCAATTAACACAGCACTAAAGGCTACGAATAAATCAATTTCCGATGTTGAAGGTAATTTAACATTAGAAGTTGCTCAGCACTTGGGTGATTCTGTTGTTAGAACAATTGCAATGGATGCTACCGAGGGTTTAACCCGCGGTACGATCGTGATTAATACAGGCAGCATGATCATGGCGCCAGTTGGTGATGAGGTATTAGGTCGAATCATTAATGTTATCGGTGAACCGATTGATGAAGCTGGTCCTCTTAAAACAAAAGAAAGCTGGCCAATTCACAGAGCGGCTCCAAAATTTGAAGATCTTGCGACATCTGCAGAAATGTTGATGACGGGGATTAAGGTTATCGATCTTTTGGCTCCATATGCAAAAGGTGGAAAAATTGGTTTATTTGGTGGTGCCGGCGTTGGTAAGACAGTTTTAATTCAAGAGTTGATTCGCAACATTGCAACAGAGCATGGTGGTTATTCTGTGTTCGCAGGTGTTGGAGAGAGAACTCGTGAGGGTAATGACTTGTGGCACGAGATGAAGGATTCAGGAGTTATTAATAAAACAGCTCTTGTTTTCGGTCAGATGAATGAGCCTCCTGGTGCACGTGCGCGTGTTGCTTTGACTGGTTTAACTGTTGCTGAATATTTCCGTGACGTTAAAAATCAAGACGTTCTTTTCTTCGTAGATAATATCTTCCGTTTTACTCAGGCGGGTGCAGAGGTTTCTGCGTTGTTGGGTCGTATCCCTTCTGCCGTTGGTTATCAGCCGAATTTGGCGTCTGAAATGGGCGCAATGCAAGAGCGTATTACATCAACTAAAAAAGGTTCAATTACTTCTGTTCAAGCGGTTTACGTTCCTGCGGATGACTATACGGATCCAGCTCCTGCATCAACATTT
>CAZMVK010000145.1:0-6358 GCA_964569545.1 uncultured Bdellovibrio sp. | reverse complement strand
TATGTTGGATCCGAATGTTGTTGGCGTAGAACATTATGAAGTAGCTCGCGCTGTTCAATCAACTCTACAGCGCTTCCGTGAGTTGCAAGATATTATTGCCATTTTAGGTATGGATGAACTTTCTGAAGAAGATAAAAAAGTCGTTTTGCGCGCTCGTCGTATGCAAAGGTTTTTATCTCAGCCGTTCTTCGTTGCTGAACAGTTCACAGGATTGAAGGGTCGTTATGTTGACGTAAAAGATACCATCAAAGCATTTAAAGAAATCCTTGAAGGTAAATACGATTCATTACCAGAGCAGGCTTTTTATATGGTTGGAACTATTGAAGAGGCGATTGAGAAAGCTAAAAAACTACAATAGTTTTTGGCTTAACTTGAATTGAAAAAACTCATGATCGTAGTAAAAAATATTTACGATCATGGGTAGCAAATTTAAAAAGAAGGTTTGTATGTTTAAATTAAATTTTGCGAGTCCAGAGAGAGCGGTTGTTACGAATCAAGAAATGGAAGAAGTTACCGTTCCAGCATTTGCTGGCGAATTAAATATTTTGCCAGGCCATTCTCCACTGATGACAACTCTTGATGCGGGCATTTTAAGTTACAAACTGAAAGATGGAAAAACCTATAGAGCAGCTATTAGCTGGGGCTATTGTCAGATCTCTGCCGATGGCGTGAATGTTTTGGCGGAAAATGCAGCCTACGCTAACGAGGTTGATGTTAATACGCTGAAGCAGCATTTAAAAGACAATGAATCAAAAATTCTAAATGAAACTTTGTCTGATGTAGACTGGAAAAAGGCAAATCATGAAATTGCCAGACTTCGTGCAGAGCTAGACCTTCTTGCGGGAAGCAAATAACACTCAATCAAAGTCCGTAGACCTTAGTTCATTTGATGGTCCATTTTGCAGATACTAAGAGTCAAAAAATAAATAATTTGTCAAAATAGTTATGTGACTATTGAATTTAAAAAACACATCGTAAAGATTTTTTTGACAGCAATAATAGCTGGAGTTCTTCCATATTTTTCTCATGCAGAGGAAAATGAATTAATCGAAAATATGATGAATTCTGAGGTGGACGAGCAATCTCTTGCAACCCCTGAGGAGACAATCAAATCTCAAGATCCCCTGCATGGCACAGAAAGTGTTGATCTCTCCCAGCAAAGCAATGCACAAACAGCATTACCAGAAACAGAAGCGACTGTAGATTTAGTAGAAGAAAGAAGTTTATCAGAAAACGCAAACAACGAAACAGTTGAAGTATCATATTTAAAAAATCAAAATATTATTTACAGAGAAGGAAGATCGAACTGGTCGACCTTTATTTCGATGAATTCAGAAATGATAATGTTTGATCAGTACAGATCACAATTTGATCGCACCTCATATGATTCTGTTTACGGTGCGCGCACCTTGAATACCGCTCAGGGTGAGGTCGGAATAAAATATAATTTTAGTCTTGGTTCGATTGGTTTATCAGTTTTATATGGAAAAGGATTTTTGCGAGACACCACCAAGGCCGGAGATTCTCGAGAGTTGTCGGTTGAAAAAATGGCCGGTGGTTTGACTTATTTTATGGACACCTTTTTTTCGGAACCATATTTTGCACCATATGTTGGCTCGGAAATTTACAAATTCAATTGGCGCGAGAGATCTGTTAGCAAGGGTGAAAAAACAGGTGATACAGATTTTGCTGTCATGTGGACACTTGGTGGATTAATACAGCTAAATTGGATTGATCCAGAGACCTCAAGAAAAACTCGTAATGAGTGGGGCCTTACTAACATGTTTTTAGACGTCTACGTGTCACAATACCTGAGTGAGGATGAACCTGATTTTACCTCTAGTATTAATTACGGCTCAGGCCTGCGCTTTGAGTTTTAGCAGGGACTAAATTGAATCTGAGCAGCGAAGAACAACTAAAAATAAATAAAGCGGAACAGCGGAAGTATTTTTCAACCCTATTTTAGTTGGCTAACCGAAGCAGATATGCGATTTCTTCGAAAACGGCAGGCCACTGAATTTGATTCATTCGAATATTTAAACGATTGTCAGGCGTGATAGAATATTTTTTATTTTCTCGAACTGCCAAACTGATAACTGTTTCAGTTTTCAGTTTTGTATTTGGAGAAAATTTTAACGAAAGATTTTTTGGTCCAGCTGATACATCAAGTACGCCAAGCTGTCGACACTGAGATCGAATAAGCATCAAGCCCATAAGATTGAGTGTGGGATCGGGAATTGGGCCAAACTGGTCTTTAAGTTCTTCTTCAATGTTTTGTAAATCCTCATGCGATTGAATTTCTGCCAAGGCTTTATAGTATGACAAACGCACTCGAATGTCGTTGATGTAATTATCAGGAATCATCGCAGGTATTCGCAAATTAATTTCTGGGTCAATTGCCTCGGTGCGAGAGCCGTCTCCACGGAGATCTTGGACTGCTTCATTAAGCAAATCCATATACATTTCATAACCAACAGCATTGACGTGCCCAGATTGTTCTTCGCCCAAAAGGTTTCCAGATCCGCGCAATTCTAAGTCGTACTGAGCAATGCGAATGCCGCTTCCAAGTGCTGTGTTTTCTTGAATGACCTTTAATCTTTCCTGCGCATCTTTTTCTATTTTTCCAGTGCGAGGCAAAATGAGATAACAATAGGCGCGCTGCTTGCTACGCCCGACGCGTCCGCGCAGTTGATACAGCTGTGAAAGTCCCATCATATGAGATTGGTCAATAAACATTGTGTTGGCCCTGGAAACATCCATACCGGATTCAACAATAGCTGTGCAAACCAAGACGTCAATTTCATGATTAAAAAAAGCGACCATGGTTTTTTCTAATTCGTCTTCGTTCATCTGTCCGTGAGCCACGCGCATGCGCGCAGAGGGGACAAGTTGTTTTATTTCGTCTGCTACGCCGTAAATACTTTGTACACGGTTGTGAATAAAATAAATTTGACCGCCTCGATTAATTTCAGACTCAATAGCTTTACGAATAGTTTCGCCATCAAATTTACAAATAAAAGTTCGAGTTGGTAAGCGATCAACGGGAGCAGAATTTATTATGCTTAGGTCGCGAATTCCCATTAGACTCATGTTCAGTGTTCTTGGGATTGGTGTTGCCGAAAGAGTTAAGGTATCAATTTCTGTTTTTAATTTTTTAATTTTTTCTTTGTGAAGCACTCCAAATTTTTGCTCTTCATCAACGATCATCAAGCCTAGATTTTGAAATTCGATATCTTTACTGAGAATTCGGTGGGTGCCAATAATGATGTCTACCTTGCCAGCCTTTAATTCGGCCAATGTTTTTTTGACATCGGCAGCAGAGACAAAGCGATTGAGCTCACGGATTTCAAAAGGCCAATCTTTAAAACGTTTTTTGAAAGTTTCAAAGTGTTGAAAAGATAAAACTGTGGTTGGCGCCAAAACGGCGACCTGTCTGCGGTTGTGTGCGCAAAGAAAAGCTGCGCGCATCGCGACCTCTGTTTTGCCAAAACCCACGTCACCACAAATCAATCGATCCATAGGCTTGTCGCTGGTCATATCTTTTATTAAATCATTTATTGCCCGCAGTTGATCGTCTGTTTCATCATATGGAAAAGCATTTTCAAATGCCAAGAATTCTTTTTCATCTAATTTAAAACCAGGTCGATGCAATTCGCTGCGCTTGGCATATATTTTTAATAAATCAGCAGCAATATCTCGAAGGTGAGAGCGGACTTTGGTTTTTGTTTTTTCCCATGCAGTTCCGCCGAGCTTATCGAGAACAGTGGTTTGTGTTGCGCCAGCATAACGCTGCAGTTGTCCAACGCGATATACAGGAAGATAAAGTTTATCCTTATCTTTGTATGCGATTTGAATAAATTCTGAATCAGCACCGCCGATGCCCATTACTTTTAGACCCTCGTAGACGCCGACGCCATGAAGAGTGTGAACGACGCAATCGCCAGGTTTTAAATCGCCAAAAGAAAGTCTTTTGGCTTTACTTTGAAATTCGTCAGATGCTTTGTTTTGACGTAGGTTTTGTTTTTGTCCCAGAAGGTCTTCGACGCGAATAAAAATCAAACGATCTTCTGGAATGCGCAGACTTTCGTTGATTTCGCGTAAACACAAGTGAATCAATTTGTTGTTTTTATTTTGTTCTTCGCAGCTGTCGGCAAGAGAAAAGTTTTCATCAAGAACGGTAATTTTATAATCTAATTTATCGAATAGCAGGCGCAGCCTCTCGGCCTGGCTTTGATGACGAACGCCGATAAAGATTCTATAATTTTCTTTTTTCCATTGAGCAAGTTTGCTGTTTAAAACCTGATTCCAATTTTCACTCCCAGCAAGGTGTGATGTCAGCGAAAGGCAGAGGTCGTTTAAGTTGTAAGTTGGAAACGGAATTCTTTCGCTTGCGCCGTCTTCTGTTAAAAAATTTTCCGTGTTCAGTGAGGAGAATTCAATGAAGCGAGAATCAATTGGCCATTGAATTAGGTCTGGTGAGCAAAATAATTTTTCAACTGGTGGTGCTATTAATTGCCGTGTCGCGCCGGTAAAATCTTTTTTTAGCTCAGCAGTATATTCATCACCGGCTTGTGCAATGGCGAGAGGGTCCAATAGCCAGACATTCGCAGAACTTGAAAAATGATCCAGAGGAGAAACCAAACTTTTATAAAAAAATGGCAAAAGAAAATGATCTTCTGGAGTATTTATTTTGCGCGTAATCGAGCGGAGAAGTTCATCGGCAGCGTCTTTGTCAACCTGACGATTTTCAATGGATTTTCGAAAAGATAAAACCACATCTTCAAGGTTGTCGTCGGTAAATAAACTTTCACGACAAGGAATCAAATGAAATAGTGAGGTTTCACTGATGGATTTTTGATCTAAAACGGAAAAGAATCTCAGGCTTTCAACCGAGTCACCAAAAAGTTCGATACGAATAGGATGCTGGTGTGCCGGAGAAAAGATATCAATGATTCCGCCGCGGATTGAATATTGACCCATATCTTCAACATATGGAGTGGCCTCATAGCCAAGTTCGTTGAGAAATTGAGAAAGGTTCGCGGGGACATCATCGCCAGTTTTAATTGTAGAACTAAATTTGCGCAAAACAGTATATGGCAGGGTCAGCTGCATGAGTGCTTGAATAGGCGCGATAAAAATTTGCCCAGGCAAAGCATTCTGTGCGGCAAACAAAAACCGCAGTCGCTCCATAATATATTTTCGATTTGGATCTAATCCCGAATATGGAGAAACATCAAAGGTGCGCAAAACAAGCGCATTGCCATGCGAGTCAAAAAATCGAATAGATTTTTGTAAACGCTCAGCTTCAGCAAAACTGTCGACGACAACAATGTGCGGCAAGTTATTAACATTGCTAGAACAAGCATGAGACAAAAGTAGAGCTGTGAGGGCGGGAGAGGCGGTGCCCGTGATGTGAATACGATTTTTTCCACGCTGAAATTCGCGAGCTAAAATCGCTTCAAGATGTAACGAAAGTGATGGGTCCGCCATGTGTTTTTGCATCGAAAGGCATCATGCCAGAAACATCCAATTCTTTCCATTCATAATTCTTGGAAAACACTCATGTAAACAGTATAGTTATAAAGTTCATTTATTTTTCAACCGGATAATTTTCTACAGGAGGGGTCGTGCCGCTGGGTGGAATTATTTTTATCGCAGTATTTGTCAGCATCTTTGGATGTTTTTTATTATTTTTAGCGTCAAAGCTTGGGGTTCGTAAATATGATCCTGTAAAATTTGAAATTTACGAGTGTGGCGTTCCAGCTGAAGAGAAAAAAGATACTAAGATCTCAGTTAAATTTTATTTAACAGCAATTCTTTTCATTCTTTTTGATATTGAAATTATATTTATGTATCCATGGGCAACAAGCTTTAGAGAATTTATAGCTACTGGCCAGGGATTGTTTTCATTGGTTTCAATGGGAATCTTTTTGTTGGTGTTTATTTTCGGATTGTTTTGGGAAGTAAAATCTAAAGCCTTGGCCTCACTTGCTACTCTAGGGCTTATTTTACTTATTATTTTAGTTCCGTTGGTTTTACTTGGGCAGGTGCTAATAAATGAATCTTTACACTTATACAATAATATTCGGGATGGGAGTTTCGTAATAGACAAAGGACAAATAATTAGTACTTTACCTGCTAAAGTGCAAGACTTTATTACTAGCATAACCCAGGACTTGAGTGTCTATATTACTCGTTTTACAACCAATGCTTTTCAAACTTTTTCCAGCATCCTTTCCAACCTGGCTACTTTTGTGCTGTCTTTCTTTTTAACTCTTTTCACCACTTATTATTTCCTAAAAGATGGTAAACATTTTCAAGATATCTTAGTGGATATATCACCCATAGACAATGCTCA
>CAZMVK010000144.1:0-9740 GCA_964569545.1 uncultured Bdellovibrio sp. | reverse complement strand
GCAGTTTCTTAAAATTGTATCGTTAGCTCCAGAAGTTTTATAGGGAGATTTATCATGGTTCGTTTAAAGGAAAAGTATAAAAAAGACGTAGTGCCACAATTAATGAAAGATTTGGGACTTAAAAATGTAATGCAAGTTCCAAAGCTAGATAAGATTGTGATTAGCGTCTGTACTAGTGAGGCTGTTCAAAATCCTAAAGTCTTAAACGCTGTAGTAGATGAGATTAGCACTATTTGTGGACAAAAGGCTGTTATTACAAAGTCCAAAAAAGCTATTTCTAATTTTAAAATTAGGGCTGGGCTTGCTTTGGGCGTAAGAGTGACCTTGCGCAGGGATAAAATGTGGTCTTTCTTGGATCGTTTGAATACTTTAGCTTTGCCTAGAGTGAGAGATTTTAGAGGATTACCCCCTAAAGGTTTTGACGGGCGCGGAAATTACAATATGGGCTTGAAGGAGCAAATTGTTTTTCCAGAGATAAATTACGATAAGGTTGAAAAAGTTAGAGGGATGAATATTACAATTTGTACAACTGCGGTTAACGATGCACATGGCAGAGCTCTATTAGATGCTCTTGGTTTGCCATTTAGGAAGTAGGTGGAGAGTGGCTCGAAAATCAAGTATTGAAAAAAATAATAAACGAAAAAAGTTATCTAAAAAATTTCGTCTGTACAGAGCAGAGTTGAGAGCAAAAGCTATTAACCTGAAGCTATCTGACGATGAGAGAACTGCAGCTAGAAATAAGTTGCAGGCTCTTCCTAGGAATACATCACCTTGTAGAGTTATTACGAGATGTGAAATCACGGGTCGTCCTAGAGGTAACTACAGGAAGTTTGGTCTTTCAAGAATGATATTTAGGCAATTGGCTCTGGATGGTAAACTTCCGGGCGTTACAAAAGCTAGTTGGTAGAGGAATTATAAGATGGATACAGTCTCTCAGTTTTTAACTCGAATTCGAAATGCTGGATTAGCAAAACATGAAAAAGTTGATGTTCCAGCATCAAATATGCGTATAGGTATTGTTGAAATTTTAGCAGCTAAGGGTTTAGTAAGATCTTACCGTGTTGCAAAGGATAGTAAGCAAGGTGTGATGCGAATCTATCTGCGTTACAATGCCTCTGGTGAGCATGCTATGTCTGAAATTTCAGCTGTAAGCAAGCCTGGACGAAGGGTTTATGTGGCAGTCGCTGATATTCCAACAGTTAGATCTGGTTTGGGGATGTGTATTCTATCTACAAATAAAGGTTTAATGGATGGAGATGCTGCTAAAAAAGAAAACTTGGGCGGCGAGTTGATTTGTAAAATTTGGTAGGTGGTAAATATGTCAAGAATTGGTAGATCCCCAGTACATTTTGATAACAAAGTTCAAGTCACTCTTGATTCTCCTCATGAGTTGGTGATTAAGGGTGCAAAGCAGTCTCTAAAAATTTCTTTGAAAAATGAAATTTCGGCTCAAGTATCGGAAGGCAAGATAATTCTTTTGAGATCTAATGATCAGAAGGAAGTTAGAGCTCTTCACGGAATGTATAGAGCGCTTGTTCAGAATGCTGTTACTGGCGTCGGTGTAGGTTTTTCAAAGTCCTTGGAGTTGCATGGTGTTGGTTACAGGGCAAATGTAGCTGGACGAAAACTGGAGCTTTCTCTTGGCTTTAGTCATCCGATTTCTTTTGATATACCTGAGGGAATTGAGATTAAAGTGGAAAAGCAAACACTAGTAATTATTAGTGGGGTTAGTAAAGAGCTAGTTGGGCAGGTTGCTGCAAAAGTTAGAGATTATCGACCACCAGAGCCATACCTTGGCAAGGGAGTTCGGTACTCGGGTGAACATATTAGAAGAAAAGCTGGTAAATCAGCAGGTAAGTAGGAGATTTTATGCGTCTTAAATTTGGGAAAAAAACTGCTCAGCGTCTTGTGTCTAGGCTTACAAAAAAGATTAGAATAAGAAAAACAGTAAAAGGGACTTCTGTAAGACCTCGTTTATGTGCGTTTCGTAGTTCTAAGAATATGTATGCACAAATTATTGATGATGTTACTGGAAATGTTTTAGTTTCTGCTTCGTCGCTTCAATTGAAAATTGATGCGTCTGGCGTTGCTCAAGCTAAGGCAGTCGGAAGTCACGTTGCCAAACTAGCTCTAGAGAAAAATATAACGTCAGTAGTTTTTGATCGGAATGGTTTTATTTATCATGGTCGAGTGAAGTCTTTAGCTGACGGGGCGCGTGAAGGCGGATTAAGTTTTTAAGGGAGTTTCAGTGGAAAAAGTTGTGTCGGATTTTGAAGAAAGAGTTGTTGCCATTAATAGAGTAACTAAGGTCGTAAAAGGTGGCCGTAGGTTTTCATTTGCTGCTTTAGTCGTTGTTGGCAATGGATCTGGTGATGTGGGTTTTGGAACTGGTAAGTCGGTGGAAGTTCCTGAGGCAATAGGTAAAGCAAGTAGGGCTGCAAAAAAAGCCTCCATGTCGATGGCAATAAAAAACGGAACAATTCCCCACGAGGTAATTGGTAAGTTTGGAGCAGCTAAGGTGATTATGAAGCCAGCTACGCCTGGCACTGGTGTTATTGCTGGTGGGGCAGTTAGGGCTGTTCTTGAGTCTGCTGGTCTTAGGGATGTTTTAACCAAGTGTGTAGGAACTAGAAATCCTCATAATGCAGTTCGAGCAACATTGGATGGATTAAGACAATTAAAGAAAATTGATTGATACTGAGGTTATATCTATGAGTAAAAAGTTTTTGGTAACACTCAAAAAAGGTTTAAGTAGAGCAACAGATACTCAACGTAGAACTATCGCAGCTCTTGGTTTAAAAAAGAGACACGATGGTGTAGTTGTTGATGATAATGCGGCTAATCGTGGACAAATTATGAAAGTGCAACATTTAGTAGATGTTAGTGTAAGGAGGGAATCATGAGTTTGCTTGAGAATTTAAAGCCAACTGAAGGTTCAAAGCATTATCAAAAAAGACTTGGGCGTGGAAGAGGTTCTGGTTTAGGCCAAACGGCAGGTAAAGGACATAAAGGTCAACTTGCAAGATCTGGCGGAAAAGTACGTCGTGGTTTTGAGGGCGGGCAGACTCCTCTTATGAGAAGATTGCCAAAGTTTGGATTTAGCAATGCTGCTTTTTCAAATAGAATGTCGATTTTAAATTTAGATGATTTGGATAAGTTATCTGCAACGCACAAAGAAATTAACGCAGAGATTCTTAAAAGTTTGGGCTTAATAAAAACCAAGTCTTTTAAAGTGTTAGGTAATGGAAAGTTAACAGGTCCTATTTCAATTAAAGCTTTTGCTTTTAGTGAGGCAGCTCAGAAAGCAATACTAAGTGTTGGCGGAAAAATTGAGGTTGTTAAATAGTGGAAAAGGCTCAGGCTGGAAAAAACGACAAGTTGGTTAGTAGAATTCTTTTTACCTTGTTTATGCTTGCTATCTATAGAGTAGGTGTTCATGTGCCAACTCCCGGGGTAGACAGTGTTGCTGTTCTGCAGATGTTTCAATCTCAGAGCCGCGGAGTTTTCAGCTTGTTTAATACTTTTACTGGTGGAGCTTTGGCTCAGTTTTCAATATTTGCATTAGGCATTATGCCATATATTTCTGCGTCTATTATTTTTCAATTATTAACTTCAGCAGTGCCGTCTCTGGAGGCTTTGAAGAAAGAAGGAGAATCTGGTCGTAAGAAGATTTCTCAATATACAAGATATGCAACCGTTGTTCTGTGTTTAGTTCAAGGATATGGTATCAGCACTTGGTTGTTAAATTCCACTGGCGAAGGTGGAATTCCGTTGGTGACATCTTCAAGTGTGTCTTTTCTTCCTTTTCAAGTAATGTCTATGGTTACCCTTACTGCCGGTGCTTGCTTTGTAATGTGGATAGGTGAACAAATAACTGAAAAGGGTATTGGTAACGGCTCGTCTCTTATAATATTTACGGGTATTGCTGCGTCGGTTTTAAACGGTGCATCGCAGATGTTCAAATTGATCGAAAGTGGTGAACTTTCTTTCTTATTGGCGTTGTTAATTTGTGTTTTTATGGTTGTTGTTATTGGTTTTGTTGTTTTTATGGAGGTGGCTCAGAGAAAGCTAGTTGTTCAATATTCACAACGAAGCAATTCTGGAGCTCACGCAATGAGTTCTCCAAACAATTCTCATTTGCCAATAAAAGTTAATTTTTCCGGAGTTATTCCTCCGATTTTTGCAAGCTCATTGTTAATGTTTCCAGCTACCTTGGCGCAGTTTGTTCATGTTTCCTGGTTAAAGTCATTGCAAGATTCTTTAAGTCCTAATGGTGTTCTTTATAATGTTTGTTTTGTATCTTTATTAATCTTTTTCTGCTTTTTTTATACAGAAATTGTATTTAATCCAAATGACGTTGCTGATAATTTAAAAAAATATGGTGGGTTTATTCCAGGTATACGTGCTGGTAAAAATACTGCTGAGTATATAAAAAGTGTACTAGATAGAGTAAGTGTACTTGGTGCTATATATCTTTCCTTGGTTTGTATTTTGCCTGGATTGTTAACTACACTTTTTAATGTTCCCTTTTATTTTGGTGGTACAAGTTTATTGATCCTTGTTGGCGTAGCTATAGATACGTCAAGTCAAATTCAGTCATACATGATCACCCAGAAGTATGGCTCTCTTAGCCAGGTTAAGATTAAGAGAAGGGTTCAATATTAATATGAGTTTAATTTTGTTTGGTGCGCCGGGTGCTGGAAAAGGTACTCAGTCTAATATGATTTCATCTGAGTATAAGTATCTACATCTATCTACAGGAGATATGCTTAGAAAAGAAGTGGCAAATAAGACGGATTTAGGATTGGAAGTTAAGGAAATGATGTCCAGTGGTGCTTTGGTGCCTGACTCGATAGTTATTTCTATTATTGAAAAAGAATTAGTAGTGAATAAGTGTGATTTTGTACTTGATGGCTTTCCGAGAACTTTATCTCAAGCAATTGAGCTTGAAAAATTGCTTGAGAAAATGTCAATAAATCAGCCAAAGGTAATTTTAATTGATGTTAATATTAGTGCGTTACTGGCTCGATTAACTGGAAGGCGAGTGTGCTCCATTTGTGGCGCTGTGTATAATGTTGAGTTTAGTCCACCTAAAACTACGAATAAGTGTGACTCATGTGGTGGAGAGCTTTTTCAGCGTGATGATGATAAAGAAGAGGTAATAACTAAACGGTTAATTGCATTTAACCAAAATATGGAGCCTCTGAAAAACTACTATTCTACAAATGGAAGACTGCAGTTTGTAAGTGGCGATGGAGATAGGGATTTTGTTTTTGCACAGATAAAAAGAATATTGAGTGTTAACTAATAATATTTGATTAGACATTGTATCTTCTAAATGTTATTTAGCTCGCTTTGTTTTTATAATTATAATGAGGTTTGAAATGAAAGTTAGGCCATCTGTTAAGAAAATTTGTAATAAATGTAAAGTTATTAAGCGTAAAGGTGTGATTCGCGTTATTTGTGAAAACACTAAGCATAAGCAAAGGCAAGGTTAATTATGGCACGTTTGGCAGGAGTAGACTTACCAAAGGGTAAAAGAGTTGAAGTTGCGTTAACTTATATATATGGAATTGGTAGATCCAGATCTTTGTGGATTTGTGAACAGCTTGCAATTCCACAGTCTTTGCGAACCGATAATTTAACAGATGAGTTGGTTGCAAAAATTCGAGGACTAATTGAGGGTAAATTTAAAGTCGAAGGTGATCTAAGAAGAGAAATCGGTCTTTCAATTAAAAGATTGATGGATTTGAATTGTCTTCGCGGTGTTCGTCATAGAAAAGGTTTGCCGGTTCGTGGCCAAAGAACACGTACTAATGCGAGAACTCGCAAAGGTCCACGTAAGACAATCGCAAATAAGAAAAAGGCAGTTTAATTTAGGGGTATTTTGTGAACGTAACAGTAGATAAAAAAGCTAAGAAAAAAATTAAAAAAACAGTGTCTCATGGAAATTGCTATGTACAGGCCGGTTTTGGCAATGTGATAGTGACTTTTACGGATCCATCTGGCGATGCGGTATCTTGGACTTCAGCGGGTATGCTGGGCTTCAAGGGCTCTCGCAAGGGAACTCCATTTGCTGCTCAGATGGCTGCAGAAGATGCTGGTAAGAAGGCAATGGAAGCTGGAATGAGGTCGGTTGATGTTTTCCTTAAAGGTCCTGGTGCAGGTAGGGAGCCGGCAATTCGTGCCTTAGCTTCGATAGGTATGAAGGTTGGCTCGATGAAGGATGTAACGCCTGTTCCTCATAATGGATGCCGGCCGCCAAAAAGACGAAGAATATAGGAGAGTTTATGGCTTGTGTAGGTAGTGTTTGTAAATTGTGTAGACGTGAAAATGCAAAGTTGTTTCTGAAGGGTGATAGATGTTTCACTGATAAGTGTTCATTTGAAAGACGTCCCTATCCTCCAGGCCAGCATGGTCAAGCGAGATTGAAATTTTCTGAATTTGCTTTGCAATTAAGAGAGAAGCAAAAAGCTAAACGTTATTATGGTATGTCAGAAGGGCAATTTAGAAGATCTTTTCAGATTGCTGACAGTTCAAAAGAGGTTACGGGTATTGCTTTATTGAAGGTGCTTGAATCAAGACTAGATAATGTTGTGTATACTCTAGGATTTGCTGCTTCTAGAAAAGAAGCTCGGCAAATTGTTGGTCATAACCATATTATTGTTAACGGTGTAAGAGTTAATATTCCAAGTTTTAATGTTAAAAAAGGCGATGTTGTTGAAGTTAAAGAGCCTAGTCGATCTTCAGTTAGAATTATGTCTGCGATTGAGTCTGCAAAAAAGAGATCTGTACCGAGCTGGCTTGAAGCAGATTACTCTTCTTTTAAAGGTTTAGTTAAAGATTTGCCTAGCAGAGATGAAGTATCTTTAGCTGTTGAAGAAAATATGGTTGTTGAGTTCTACTCTAGGTAGTACTTTGAAAGTTTGGGGGTTTTGATGCAGGATTATTATTACCATTTTTGGAGAGATTTAATTAAACCCAAGGGTTTTGAAGTAGATAGAGATTCTTTGCGTGATGATTATGCTAAGTTTACTGTACGTCCTTTGGAGAGAGGGTACGGGGTTACTTTAGGCAATTCATTACGCCGGATTTTATTGAGCTCTATGATGGGGTCTGCTGTTGCAGCTGTGAAAATTGAAGGCGTACTTCATGAGTTTTCCACTGTTCCTGATGTGCTTGAGGATGTTACTGATATCATTCTCAACTTAAAAGAAGTTAGGTTTAAACAGTATTCATCAACCACTCAAACTTTGAGAATTTCAAAGAAGGGCCCTGGTCGTGTAACAGCAGCCGACATTCAGGTTAGTGATCAAATTGTAGTGTTAAATCCAGAGCAGCATGTAGCAACTTTGGGTGCAAATGCTGCTTTTGAAGTAGAAATAATGGTTTCTTTTGGACGTGGGTATGAGCCGGTTGAGAATCGTAGCGAGCAATACCCTGTTGGATTTATAGCAGTTGATTCTTTATTTAGCCCTATTAAGAAGGTTAATTATAGTGTTACAAACGCACGTGTTGGCCAAAGAACTGATTATGATTCTCTTATATTGGAAATATGGACTGATGGATCTTTGAAACCAGAAGAAGCTGTGTCTCTTGCTTCGAAGATTATGAAAGAACAGTTGCAAATATTTCTTACATTTGATGAGAGCATGGAGCCGTCTGATGATGCTAAAGATAATAAGAACCCTACGCTAAACGAAAATTTATTTAGATCAGTAGATGATTTGGAGTTATCTGTAAGAAGTGCAAATTGCTTGAAAAATGCTAATATTAGATATATTGGTGAGCTTGTAGTTAAGTCAGAAGCTGAGATGCTAAAAACAAAAAATTTCGGTAGAAAATCTTTGAATGAAATAAAAGAAATTTTGTCAGAAATGGGACTGGGATTAGGGATGAAAATTGATGGTTGGCCTCCAGTAGGATGGGATCCATCTCAGGCTCCGGTTAAAAGAGAACAACAGTAGTGAGGAATTATGAGTAGTCACAGAAGAGCAACGAAATATTTTAGTAGAAAATTTAATGCTCGTAAGGCGATGTTAAGAGGTTTGATGGTTTCACTTGTCGAGCATGGAAGAATCAAAACGACAGTAGATAAAGCTAAAGAACTTAGAAGACATATTGAGCCTGCGATAACTCTTGGTAAAAAAGGAGATCTTGCAAGTAGAAGGCTTTTGATCTCTCGTATTGCTAATCAAGATGCTGTATCGAAAATCTGTTCCGATATTTCTAAAAGATTTATGGAGCGGCCGGGAGGTTATACACGATTGATCAAAATTGGTCGTAGACCTGGTGATACAGCTGAAATGGCATTTATTGAGTTTGTAGACTATGATTGGAAATCAAAAGAACTTAGTAGTTCTGAATCTAAGTCTTCAGCTAAGTAATTTATCTATTATCTATGAGTAAAAGGGGCATAGTACCCTTTTTTTATGAAATATAATAAAATTTTAGTCATCTTTATTAGTTTTTCTCTACTTGCTACTATGACGCTGTTTATATTTAGTAGATATATTGCAAGTACAGAATCTGTAGTTTCTTTAGAAACTCAGGTTGGGGACAAAATTCCGGGTTTTGTATTGGATAAAATTACTTCAATATATCCGGGTGTAGACCTAAATTCCACAAAAGTTATTGTTTTTAATTTTTGGGCATCATGGTGTTCACCTTGTGTAGAAGAGTTGCCCTCTCTAATTAAGCTCTCAAAGCTATTAAATCAAAAAATTACAGTTATTGCAATTTCTCAAGATAGTGATGTTTCAGAGCTGAACTCATTCTTGAAATTATACGACTTAAAAGCATTGGAAAACTTTAGTGTGGTCGTAGATAGCGAACATTATTATTCATCTCAATTAGGTATTGATCGTTTGCCAGAGACTTGGATTATTAGTTCTGATCATGTTTTGTTAAAGAAAGTGGTTGGAGCTATTGATTGGTCTTCCAGCGATGTTGTATCTTATCTTAAAAGTCTCAAATAATAATTTAATTTATTATAAACAGATTGGTTTTGGTTATTTTAATAAATATTTTTAAATGTACAATAGACAAATTTTTGTCATTGTGAATTATGAAACAACTCTGATCTAGCCCCAGGAGTAGTTGAAGTTTAGAAGCTGACAGGTCCAAACATTTTTGTTTTCAATGAGTTACCAAGCTTATCGAAACAAAGAGAAAGGACCCATCAACGATGGAAAACGTAGTCAGCCTTAAGAAGAGAAACAAGAAAAAACCACTGGTCTATGCAAAAAGAGCAGACATTCGGAATGATATTTTCGAAGGATTGTCGGGACCCGTCGAGTCAAAGCATCTTTTGATATCAATGCTGCTGCCACCGGCGGTGAAAGCATTTTTAAAAGAGCTGGAATCGGAAGTGGAGCAAGTCTGCGGATCCATGTCGAAGCACGGAGGCCAGAATCTTCGCTGGGGATCACAAAGTGGATCGATCGTGCTGGGCAATCAGCATGTGGCGATTGAAAAGCCACGGGTTCGTAGCCGTGATGGCCAGGAGCTGAATCTAGAGACCTACAAGCGGTTCCAAGACCCGAGTCTATTCCAAGAGCAGGTATTTGCCGAAGGTCTGAAAAAAGTCTCGCAGCGAGATTACCAAAAAGGCTTGCAAAAGATTACGTCGAGCTTTGGTGTTTCAAAAAGCTCGGTATCCAGAAAGTGGATCAACGTGACTGCGAAAAAAATTGAAGAATTGCAAAAGAGATCCCTCAAGGAGCTGAACATCAGAGCTG
>CAZMVK010000143.1:0-9806 GCA_964569545.1 uncultured Bdellovibrio sp. | reverse complement strand
CCGCCAATTTGGAGTTGAGAAAATGGTTGGCTGTATTGCTAAGGGATCTGATTGATGAGTGATTCAAAAAAGGTACAAATCGTACATATTACTTGATATGATATCTAGAGTTTATCCGAAGCAGTCTCTTACTTCGAATAATTAAATTGATTTTACTCTGAAATAATCAGGTGTTTTTGCTACAGGCCTTTTTCCCTAATCTTTATACGTAAAGAATATTTTAACGTTCTAATGAACAGTTACTTTTAAAAATGATTTACAGTAACAACGTAAACTTGATTTAAAGTTTTTTTTCTTATCTTATTTTTAATTTGTCCCATCCAACATATCTTCAGTTTCTTGCTGTTGTTTTTGCTGTTTTAAATCTTTACACACAGACTGTTTATCCGCCAACTTTTCTATTGCAGATTTATATGAACATTGATGAGTTACGCGATCTTTAACCCAAGAATACTCAGCAGGAATGTCATCAATTGCAATCGAGGTCATACCATGTTTACCTCCAAAAAAATCTCCGACTTTACCGAACAACCCTTTGCGCCCGTATTTCAAATCACCATTTTCAGCAACGTCAGTACCTGTTGCCATTTTTTCTAATTTCATTCCGGATTTTGTTGCTTTGTATACGCGAATTTCAGATTTTCCATTGGAATCAGTACCATTTTCTGCCAAGATATAATAATTGCCTTTACCATCTGTCATCAATCGATCGATATCCAAGTCACCACGGTCTTCCTTTCGACCTATACCACATTTACGGAACTTGCTAACATTGTCTTTACAGTCAGCCTCAGACCACTTGCTTGGATTTAAAAATGTATTTGCGTCATTTTTTGTTTGTTTACTTGATTCTAGCATGGGATCTAAATCAGTTTTTACTTCGACATTACATGTTTTCGATATGCTGCTGTAGCTATCAAATTTCACTTTCCACGAATTCCACATTCCCCCACTGTAAACTGCAATATCTGCCCCAGCGCCAGCTGATTTATAGTACCCACCGCCAACATCGCTCTTTGTGATTTTGGCGTGCTCAGACCATAAACTTTCACTCTGTTGACGACTTATTAAGTTCACAGCCTGACTGCCATCACCAGAACTCATCATCAATTGATCACCATTTCTTTTGATCGAACAACCAACACCTGCATCCTTTGGAGTAAAATTACATTTATCGCAAAGAATCTCCAATTCAGGCTTCTTCGCTGCTGGTAAAGTTGTTGTCGTGCTTGTCGTAGGTGCAAGCTTAGTTGTTTTTAAAGCTGCATCTGCTTTTTGAGTTTCCTTTTTATCTTTATCGCCACCACGTGAGACCGCCGCACCGCCAGCCCCTGCTTTTGTTTTTTGTGCTTCCACTACCTCTTGACGCTTAAGTCGACCTTGCATCGACCTTAATCTACCCTCCAACTCCCCACCCAAACGCCCTGCGCGATCAAGTGGAGCCGCCAACTCAACCAACTTATCGTTCTTTTGTTTGGCGCTCAAATCCGACGCCATCACTTTTTGTGCTTCTGCTAATACTCGATTTTGCTCTGAAGTTAAGGGCACTGGTTTGGCACTCTTAACTCTGACTTTAGCAGTCACTTGAGTTGGTACCGAAGGTACTTGAACCACTGGATTAACTAACAATGGAACTCTCACTGGTGCAGCTTTCAATGCCCCCTGCGCTGCTTGATATTTACTTTTCAAATCAGGAGTAATGACGACACGCTGCCTTTCCAAATCCGCCATCACTCGTAATATTTGATCACTCTTTTGCGAATCGGTAAGGCCTTTGCTCGCAACAATCGTATCAATTCGCTGAGAGGCCACCGCTCTTTTCAGCTTACCAGCATCATAACCAGGTCCGTTCATCACCTGATCAGCATGAGAAAAATCCATCAGTAAGACTAACATACATGTTGCAATTAAATTCGACGCCATTTTTGTCATAAAAAAACCTTTCAAGATACTTTCATCTCTCTGAAATATCGGCAAAATCCATTAACCAGACAAGTCCAGCTAGAACCTACAAACACAAACTAACAACTCAGAACCTCAAATGATTTATACGTTTTTTGATTTAGGAAATCTGCCGACTTGGTTTGTTTGATTATTATTATTTAACCTACGTGATTCCAATCACTTATTTCACAGCACAAACACCTTTCAAACCCAATCTCACATCTATACGACATATCACCAACAAACCAATCAACAAGCTGGTGCTAGACCAAGATCCAACCCTGTCTCGCAATCAAACAACAGAATAAATAAAAATTCAGAATTACAAAATCAGAATTGATTTTAGAAAAACACAATCACTTCCGCGACGTCGCGGAAAATCTTCTTTGAAAACCACAAAAAATCCCGCAGTTTTGATCTGTACCACAAAACTGGGACAAAAAAAAGCCCGCTAATAGCCGCGGGCTTTTTAAAAATTTATTTTTTTTGAAAAGTTTTAGAGAGCGTTTTTTATTAATTGATCTACTTATTCATCATCTGTTCGACCCATTTATACAATCGCCAATAGTCCCCTATTTCTTACGCTCCAACTAAAACTCCCCAATCAGTTATAAAACTTAGCTTCAGTCTTAGCCATTTGAATCAAAGCAGGGCTTGGTTTCAAACGTTCAGCACCTTTTTGTGCGTAGATTTGCAATTGATCTGCAACGTACTTGCTGCCAACACTGTCAGCGTATTTTAACAAACCACCACGGAACGGAGGAAAGCCTGTACCCATGATCATTGCCAAATCAACCTCGTGTGGTGTGTCCACGATATGATCGACATTCAATGCCAATGAACATTCATTGATCATTGCGAAAATTCCGCGCTCTAGACATTCTTTTTTAGTCAGTGGATTGGTTGCTGCTGCAAGGCCAAGCTCTGCGTAAATCTCACCGTCTACTTCTAAACGTTTGCCGGTTTCATCGTACTTGTAAAAACCTTTGCCGTTCTTTTTACCCAAACGACCTGATTTTTCTAATTTCTCCATGCACGGAGCCATGTCGACGCGATTACCGAATGCTTTTTTAAATATTTTCAAGACCTTGATACAAACATCTAAACCAACTTCGTCCATCAATGCAAACGGGCCCATCGGCATTCCGAATTCATAAACGTAGGCTTTATCAACAGTCGCAATATCCATTCCCTCTTGTAACAAAAATGCAGCTTCCGCCATGTAAGGTAAAAGCAAACGGTTCACCAAAAATCCTGGACCGTCTTTGACCACAACAGGCATTTTGCCCATACGTTTGCTCAATTCAAAAATGGTCGCAATGGTTTCATCACTGGTTTTTGCACCACGAATAACTTCAACCAAAGGCATTTTATGAACTGGATTGAAAAAGTGCATACCCGCAAAAAATTCTGGGCGAGGATGACCATTCGCCATCTCAGTCACTGATAAAGACGATGTATTGGTCGCAATGATCGCATCCGCACGCATGTGTTTAGCGGTTTCTGCAATCACCTTCTTTTTGATTTCCATGTCTTCAACAATCGCTTCAACCACAACATCCATTACTCCAAAACCAGAATAATCTGTTGTTCCAGTCACTCGGTCCATTTTTTGTTGCAATTCGTATTTGTTGATCTTTTTTCTTTTCACTTCTTTAGACCATAAATCACGAGCGTGTTTTAGACCTTTACCAATAGCATCGAAATTTAAATCTTTCATACGCACATCGACACCTTTGTCTGCTGCCACGTATGCGATACCGCCACCCATGGTGCCAGCACCTAAGATACCCATGCTTTTAACTTCGTGAGGTTTAACCTGCACCCCTGGAACACCACTTTGTTTTTTAACCATTTCAGTTAAATGAAAAACGTGGATCAAACTTTTTGAAACATTGGTTGCAGCACATTCACAAAAAGCTTCGCGCTCGATCTGCAATGATTTATTGCGATCGCTTGAACAATAAGTTTTACGAATGACCTCGATTGCTGCCATCGGTGCTGGATAATGACCCTTAGTCATTTTCAAAACACCTTTTTTCGCTTGTGAAAACACAATGCCACGGCCGATGCCTTCTAAAATCTGATTCGGCAAACCTTTGGCTTTAAATGTTTTGCGACGTTTTTTGCCGCCCTCTTTAATAATTTGTTGTGCCCACTGCATCGCTTGTTCTTGTAAAATACCTGGGTGCACAACTTGATCTACCAATCCAACTTTTAATGCTTTTGCAGCTGGCAAAAGTTTACCCGCCAAAATCACATCCAACGCTGCTTGCAAACCAATAATTCTTGGCATACGCACACAACCACCAAAACCAGGGATGATACCCAACTGAGTTTCTGGCAAACCAATACGCGTCGATTTATCTTCGCTGGCAATACGATAATCACAAGCCATAATAAATTCACAGCCACCACCGGCACACGCACCGTGAACCATGGCGATTGTCGGCATTTGCAAATCTTCAAGCTCATTAAAAATGTTTTGTCCTTGCGACACGGCTTGATTGAATTGCTCTTTGGTCGTCATTGCTTTGATTTCATCAATGTCGGCACCAGCGATAAAAATTTTATTTTTATTGGATTTGAAAATAACCGCTTTGTAAGAAGATGATTTCAATTCACGAATCACCTCTTGCAAGCGAGTCATCATGGGTGTGTTAAACTTGTTAACTTTTTCACCTTGCATATCAAATTCAACAACTGCGATTTCACCTTGTGGAATAATTTTAATACTGTCTTTCATGTTCAACATCCTATTTTTTAATTTTCATTTTCAATAATCATGGAGCCACCTTGGCCACCACCGATACACAATGTCGCCAAACCAAATTGCACATTGCGAATCTTCATTTCTTTCATCAAGGTCACGATCAATCGCGTACCAGTTGCACCCACTGGGTGACCGTAAGCAATCGCACCACCATTGACGTTCATGATTTCATCGCGGATTTCACCAATTTTGCTTGATAGACCTAATTTTTCTTTGGCAAATTGATCTGAATCAAAAGCTTTTTGACAAGACATCACCTGAGCAGCGAAAGCCTCATTCAACTCGACAAGACCGATGTCTTTCATCGTCAGACCAGCACGCTTTAACGCCACCGGAGTAGAATACACAGGACCTAAACCCATACGCTCAGGTTCAAGACCAGCAAAACCATAAGAACGAATTTTTGCCAATGGTTTGTAACCCAAGCTCTCAGCTTTTTCACGACTCATCAACAACACCATCGCCGCACCATCAGTGATCGGACAGCTGTTACCAGCAGTGATCGTACCTGTACGTTTATCAAAAAATGGTTTTAATTTTGCCAAAGCTTCAATCGTTTGTGTTTCACGCGGACCGATATCTTCTGAAATCGTTTCTTTGTAATCAGGAGCTAATGATAATGGAACAATTTCTTGTTTCAAACGACCACTTTTGATCGACGCACATGCCTTTTGATGAGAGGCCAAAGCATATTGATCTTGCACCTGACGAGACAATCCCCACTCTTTCGCTAGGATCTCAGCCGTTTGCCCCATGTTGATGCCGACAAATGGATCGGTCAAACCTTGCATCACAGAAATCACTGGGAAATATTCATCTTTCATATTTCCTTGCAATAAAGCTTTGATCTGTTTCATATCCGCTTTGAATAATTGCATCAACAATGGCAAAGCTTGTGATGGCCCACGAGCTGCAAATAATTTTTCATAAATGCCTTGGAATTTTTCTGGCAAAAGTGTCGGCATTTGCGACATGCTCTCGGTACCACCGGCAAAAATAACATCCATAGTTCCTGAACGAATTTTTTCATAACCGTTTGAAATACTCTCCATCGCCGAGGCACAATTACGGTGAACTGTGTAAGCCGATGTTTTTTGCGAAATACCTGCGTTCAATGCCACAACCCGTGCAATGTTAACCGCATCTACTGGATTGCCGGTGTTGCCGATGATAACTTCGTCAACTATGTTCACATCTAAATTGGTTTTCGCAATCAATTCGCGCAAAGCAACTTTACCCAAAACTGCTGGGTGAACTTTTTTAAGTTTAGCGCCTGATTTAGCAAAAGGTGTTCTCACACCTTCGACGATAACGACATCGCGTGGTGAATTAGCCATAATAAATCCTCAACTTTCTGTAAAAACTTTTATCTTTAAAACAAAATTTAATGACAAATTAGCTTAAGGCCTTTTGCCCGCTTTAAGAAACTGAATTCTGCATCTCTTTGAAAAAACAAGATGACTGCTTGCGATAACTTGAGTGTTTGCTCGAGACAAAAAAACAACTGCAGGCAATGACTGCGAAAGCAAAAGGCATTTTACATACTCAATGTACAAATTCTCATTAAAAAACTTAAAGTATTTCTTTAAGTTTACAAGGTGGCTCTGGCAAAAAAAAGAATTTCGCGAAATATTTAGGGCATCAAAGCATTATTGCGTAAATATAGAATTAAGAACGCGATCACCAGCAGATTTGCTTTGATCTTCGGCTTGAAACTATAAATTTAAATACTTTTACAAGACTCAGCTCAAAGACGCCCGCCAAACGAACAAAAAACAATTTAGCCATTATCAAATTTGCTCTTGTTGCCAGCGGAATTTTCGAAATGCGTTCTAACAAAATTCGCTGTCAATTAATAAATCTTCACAAAGAATCATGTCGAAATATTTTATCGTTTACTCTCGTCGGTTTCAGGACTTAGGATAATATCGATCGACTAACAAAGGATTTTTATCATGAGTAAACAATCAGATTCCAACAATTCAAAAAATACGGAATCGCAAAAACAAACTAACAAACACAGCAACTTAGACCAAGAAGCTCTAGATTTCCATTCAAAACCTAAACCAGGAAAAATCTCAGTTGTTCCCAGCAAACCAACGAACACCGAAAAAGCATTAAGCCTTGCCTACTCTCCAGGTGTTGCCGTCCCTTGTTTAGAAATCGCTAAAGACCCTTCCAAAGTTTACGATTACACCGCCAAAGGAAATCTTGTCGCCGTCATTTCCAACGGGACTGCCGTTTTAGGTCTTGGCAACATTGGCCCGCTGGCTTCAAAACCTGTGATGGAAGGTAAAGGTCTGTTGTTCAAACAATTTGCCGGCATTGATGTTTTTGATATCGAACTCAACACCCTGGACGTCGAAGCTACCATCGCAGCAGTCAAAGCACTGGAACCAACTTTTGGTGGAATCAATCTAGAGGACTTTAAAGCCCCCGAGTGTTTTGAAATCGAAGAGCGCTTAAAACAAGAAATGAAAATTCCAGTTTTCCACGATGACCAACACGGAACCGCGATCATCTCGGGCGCAGCGCTGCTCAATGCATGCCTCATCACGAATAGAAAATTATCGGATTCTCGCATTGTAGTAAATGGCGCCGGGGCCTCGGCCGTAGCCTGTTCTAAAATATTTTTATCTTTAGGTGCACGCAAAGAAAATTTAATCATGTGTGACAGCTCTGGTGTGATCTACAAAGGTCGTAAAGATGGCATGAACAAACACAAAGAATTTTTTGCTGTTGAAACCGAAGCCCGCAATCTTTCCCAAGCACTGGTCGGCGCCGACATTCTTGTAGGTCTGAGCGTTGCTGGTGCGGTCACTGGTGAAATGATAAAACCAATGGCTGCTGATCCGATCATTTTCGCCATGGCAAATCCAGATCCAGAGATCACTCCAGACAAAGCACGCGCAGCTCGCCCCGATGCAATCGTTGCCACCGGCCGTTCGGATTACCCAAATCAAGTGAATAACGTTTTAGGATTTCCATCCATTTTCCGCGGGGCCTTAGACACTCGCGCCACTCAAATCAATGAAGCCATGAAACTGGCAGCAGTTGAAGCCATTGCCAAATTAGCTCGCGAAGATGTTCCAGAAAAAGTTTCTGCAGCCTATGGCGGACAAAATTTCAAGTTCGGCAGAGAATACCTGATTCCAAAACCTTTTGATCCACGAGTTTTATTGTGGGTAGCACCTGCCGTTGCCAAAGCCGCAATGGATTCCAAGGTCGCGCAAATTCAAATCACAGATTTCAACGCTTATCGCGACACCTTAGAAGCTTATCAAGGCCCTGAAAAAGTATTCATTCGTTCTGCCATCCATAAGGTCCACGCCAATGCGGCAAACAACAAAGGTGTTTTGCCAAAAATCGCTTTCCCAGAAGGTTCTTCTTCAAAAGTTTTAAAAGCTTTATGCTCCATCGTTGAAGAAAAAATCTGCGAGCCGATTTTGTTGGGATCAGAATATTTGATCAAAGAAAAAATTAAAAAATTGGACCTGCAAAATCTTAACGACATTCAAATTATCAATCCCTACAACAGTGATAAATTTGATATGTATGCTCAAGCTTTGTTTGAACGCCGACAACGCAAGGGCGTAACCTCTCGCGAAGCGGAAAGATTAATTGGTGACACCAATTATTACGCCTCGATGATGGTTGAAATGGGCCACGCTGATGGTTTAGTTTCAGGCTCATCCATGAAATATGCCGATGCAGTACGACCAGTGCTACAAATCATTGGCGTTGCTAAAGACGCGGTCCCATGCGGTTTGAATTTCGTCTTATTAGAAGATCGTTTTTTACTTTTAGCTGACACCACGATCAATATCGATCCCACACCGGAACAATTGGCAACAATTGCAATTCAAGCCTCACAAGTGGCGGAATATTTCGGCATTGAGCCACGCATTGCCATGCTTAGTTTTACTAATTTCAGCAATGAAAAAGGCTCACCAAGCAAAATGAAAAAAGCCATGGAGATTGTTCTCGACCGCAGACCTGACCTCATGGTCGAAGGCGAAATGCAAGCCGACACCGCGGTCAACTCTGAAATCTTAGAAAGAATCTTCCCATTCTCTCGCTTAAAAGAAGGGGCAAATATTTTAATTTTCCCAAATCTTGAGGCCTCTAACATTGCATACAAATTATTGCAGCAATTGGGCAAAGGAGAAGTTATCGGTCCGTTCTTGCTTGGCGTAAGACGTTCTGCTAACATTTTACAGAGAACGACTACAGTTGATGCTATCGTTAACTCGGTGGTGTTGACTTCGTTAGAAGCGCAGTACTTGATGGATCGTCGACAAAAAAGGAAGTCTTAGATTTGAACAAAGCTCAGATCAAACAAGCAGACCGCACCATCGTTATCGGCGTCGGACTTAAATCCGAGCCGATGAGTGAGATTCGCGAAAATCTTTTAGAGCTGCAAGACCTGGTTGCAGCGGCTGGTGGAGAAATTGTTGGTTCGGTCGTGCAAACTCTGCCGCAATGGAACCCGAGCACCTTGATTGGTTCTGGCAAGGTCGAAGAGCTTAAATCCATGGTGCAAGAATCCAATGCGCATCTGGTTGTTGTCGATCATCAATTATCAGGCGTGCAATCAAGAAATCTTGAAACAACCATTGGCTGTCGAATTTTAGATCGCAATCAATTGATTCTAGATATCTTCGCTCAACGCGCACAAACTTACGAAGGTAAATTACAGGTCGAATTGGCGCAGATGTTAGATCAATTGCCACGTATGATTGATGCCTGGATGGGATCACTGTCTCGTCTTGGTGGCGGTATCGGCACCAGAGGCCCTGGTGAATCCGCACTAGAAAACGATCGCCGCCGCATTCGCGACAGAGTTTCCATCATTCGTAAAAAATTAGAAGGCGTCAGAAAAAATCGCGCACAACACAGAAGCTCTCGTCGTCGTCACGAAATCCCAAGCTTTGCTTTGATTGGTTATACAAACTCTGGAAAAAGTTCTTTACTCAACCGCCTCACTGGCGCGCAAGTCTTATCAAAAAACCAAGTATTTGCCACCTTGGATCCGACCACTCGTAAAATATTTTTACCTGATGGCCCGCCCGCCGTGGTTACAGACACC
>CAZMVK010000142.1:418-9857 GCA_964569545.1 uncultured Bdellovibrio sp. | reverse complement strand
CTCAGGTGTAAACTGTCTTTTCGCTCTTTTCATCTGTGTTTCCCTTCTAGGATTTACACACTAAATATGCAACTTTCGTCCCAGTTGAGAAAAAACAGCACAATTGAATACTCACGCCCATTCTCCAGGACATTGTTGCCATCATGTTAGTGCCTTTTTAACTTCTTCAAATTACAAGTTGCTGTTTTCACAAATTCATACTCATTGGCCTTCCTACTTTCACCAATTTCAAGAGCCGGAATTGGGAAAGTTAAAAAGACCACCGATTTTTTCCTAATCAATAAGCCTACCTAATTAAAACAGTCTGATAGAAAAATCCTGTAAATATATTGCTTCTATCTTAATTGGTTGAAGTTCTGGGTTTTCATTTTCGACTGGGTTTAGTCAGTTCCTCTTTTTTCCGAACACGAATGTCAAATTTTGTGAATCCGTAGTTCAGAACTATATAAATGCAACTAAATAAATTCGCACATGAGTGCGAAGAACAAAGGAGAAATATGAAAAATGTTACCATGGGCCTTCTTTTTTTGCTTGTGTCAGGATCAGTTTTTGCTGAAACACGATCATCTGATCAAATTACAATTCATGATCTGAATAAAACATTGGAATTATGTAAGAGCATGGCTAGTACTGGCTTAAAGGTTTATTGTGCAGATGCTGCCAAAGCCTGTGCTGGAGAAACGACGTACGAAACTAAAAGAACATGCTTGGAAAGACAGGCTAAATAATAATCGAGATCAGAGAATTTTTGTTGGAGCTCCTTTGTGTAAACGAGGAGCTTCATTTTTTTCCGTTAATTCCTTTGTGCTGATAAATTCGCGTAATGAAGAGATTTAACGATTTCTTTCCCTATTCAAGCATCGCAGGAGAGCTAATTTCCCTGGGGGAACGGCAGAGCGATTGTGACGAGCTCGCCGGAATATAAGGCCAAGACCGGATTTCGCTCAAATGAAATTTCACGCATACACTTCATTGCATCTCAAGTTCCAAGGCTGAAGCGAAGTCATTGATCTAGAATTTGAGGTAGCACGTTGATTCTAATCTTCACAAAGAGGGTCGATGCGAATTCAACCACTTCGTCATGCGAAAATATAGAGCCTGAAGGGACAAAGATAATAGTAGGAAACGGGTGATCATGAACTAGGTTTTCCAGGAAATCTTTGGCAACCCCAACTGTCACCGCTCCTTGGTGGACAATAAAACGATTGGCACGTTTACTTTGATTAAATGAGAAAATAACAACTTTATCGGTCGCTCTTTCAACTGTCCTAATTATGGCTGCCTTGGTCCCATGGACCGGGATAAGTTCAATAGAATCCTTCAGCGCATAGCTATCTAAAAATATTATTTGATCTCCAAAAGTCTTAGCCATCCGACAAATGTCTTTTACCCATTGATCTTGAATCTTCGGTAATGGATTATAAAAATGAATCCCAAAATCTTTTACCAATTCATAGATTCTTACCGGTTCATAATCTTTTTTTATCCAATTTTTAATAACTTGAACTAAAAAGTGCCCTGTCCAAAGGGACTTTTTAAGGCCAAGATCCCTAGGAGATTTCGAAGTCAAAATATAATACACCCACTTTAATTGATCGACAGATAGGGGCTGTACTCTGTTGGTTGATCGAGGACGCTCAAGAGCTCTAGCTTCCTTCCCACCCCGCCCGTATTCTTTAAACCACTGCCTAATTTTCCGAATACTAATATCTTCATGGCGCCTGACCCACTCAGCAGATTTGCCATCTAAAATATGCCGAATGACTCTTTGTTTCTTGGTCATTTTATTCTGCATAGTATTATTTAAACAGGTTTGCCTATAAAGGGCACTGAGAAAGTAAAAGACCGACGCTCAACTAGCTCAAGTGAGCCGCAAAAACAGTATTTATTTGTTGATAGATAAATTTGGCGAAAAGAGAATTTCAGCCTAAAGGAAATCAGGCGAGCAGAAGTCTACTCGCCTGATTAAAAGTTCAGATTAGAAATAAGCAATTAAATTCAGATCGTACTCAGAGTTTGAATCAGAACCGGTGCCATCATAAGAATCAAGACCAAGTTTGCTACTAGACGTAGCCCAAGCTGGATTAACAATATATTTTCCACCAGCCAAAGTAATCCAGACTCCAAGCTCATGGTTGAAGTTATTGGCGGTATCAGCATTATACTGAGCTCTTTGGAAGCCAACCGAACGCAGATCAAGATATGGACTATAGTAAGCATTTACAGAATCATTGAAGTTATACGCGAAATTAGGTCCTAGAATAGTTCGAAGAACACTGTCAGAACCTCTCGCTTCATCTTTGTTCTGTGCAGTGTTCATATAGAGTCTTGCTTGACCCATTAGGCTTACATCAATTTTCGTATTTACTGGCCATGTAATCCATACTTGGGATCTAAGAGTCCCAGCGCTTTTATTGGTTTGGGATTTCTGAGAAACCGGTACATAGTATCGAGACAAAAGAGAGTATTCATTTGATCCAAGTAGAGTACCCATTTTGTAATTTAAATGAATCGTTGGGTCTAACGTTTTGTAAGGACTTTCCGCTCCATTATCACTTTCAAAATCAGCTAATTGGCTTCTATCGGAAATTGATCGCATACCAAAATTGTGAGAAATTCCCACCTTCATTTTCTCAGTCACTGCATAGTTAAGACCCAAAGAGTTTTCAGAATCAATCAATGCTTTGGATCCATTGTCTTTCACATCATTCACCATTGCGAATGCCGACATGGCAAAAGAACCTGCGAATTTACTTTTACCTGCTGGAGCGGCCTGTGTTGCAGTTGTCGACAAGGTATTAACTGTTGTCGCACTTGGTTCGGAAGTCGTAGCACTTGGAGCAGAACTATTTGAATTTGGAAGCTGAGTTGTTGATGTCTGAGCAAAAGCAGTCAAGCTCATAGCCATCACAATACTGAAAATTAGTTTTTTCATTTGGCAGGGTCCCCTTTAAATTTTTTCCGAAACTCTTGATTTAGATATTCGGTGGTTTTATCAAAACATCAACATCATACTAAAAAGCAACATATATGCCACCAAAAATCTTTATTTATGGTGGCAGAACTACACTTGCTAGGTGAAAATGAATGAATTTCATTCTAATCCGAGTATATCTTTCAAACTTGATCCCGCTGTCTAGCCGATCTGATAACAAGTTCTTAACGAACCACCGTCTTTGGTATCATTTCGGCCTCATTGTCGTTAATATAGCGCGAGAGGCTATAATCTGACATTAACTTGGTGGAGTCACATTATAGATGAATTCTTGACTTTAAATACTCTGATTGGTTTAAAGGTTCGCATGGAGAGAGTTCCAATTTATATCGTTCTTTTCCTATTGATTTCCTCCATATTTCATTCAAGTTTTGATAACAGCATGCATGTGTCATTTTCAAATTCCCCTTCTGTCTCATCTTCTTTGGAAGAGAATCAACTCTCAATATTATCGGCCAATTGTCCGGTAGAGCATCATACCTCGGCGCCTGGGAATCATTGCTGTCATCATATTCCAGCGTTTCTTCTTCCCAATCTATTCCGATATTTTTTACAACCTGTTCAGAATACGAAATTTATTTCCGCAAAAGTTCTCGTCGGTATTTTCTCAGCGCCGCTGAGAAGACCTCCGAAAAATGCTAATTCTTTAATCTAGAAACTGTTTTCTTTATTTAGCTTTATTATCAACTTGCTCCGTAATTATTTTGACATTTATGGAGCAAAAATCTTCCAAAGGATTAAAAATGCGCTTCATTATTTTATTCTCTATTTCATTATTTTTGTTCGGCTGCTCAGTAGCTCCCGTCAACCAAATCACTAAGCTAACAGGGGAGAAGCAAGCCTTAGCGGATATTAAAAGCCCTGGTATGAAAGCAGGTGATCATGTTCAAGTGCTTAAAAAAGTATGCAGGGACGTTTATAGAAAAGATATACCTTCCCAAAAATGTTCAGAAACTTTTGTAGGTAAGGCATCAATCTTGGAATTCAGCTCTGGAAATCAGGCATTGATTCAAGCTGAAGAAGGAACTGTATTAGAGAGTGGTTTATTGTTGGAAAAAATTGAGTAATAGAGTTTTTAAACAAGAAATATCCATTCCCATGTCGAATGGATATTTCAGACGGTTACGTGGCAACTCTAATTAACCCTTCAAATTTTGGGACCTTGTACACTAAATTTAGGCAAGGTCCCACTTCTCAGACTTCATTCTCCATTCTTAAAAGCCTCAGCGAATTTGCAATTACTATAAGTGATGCTCCCATGTCCGCAGCCACCGCGAGCCACAAATTTGAAAGGCCGAAAACGCCAAGGCCGATAAAGACAGCTTTGATTGTCAGCGCAAATCCGATGTTAAAGCGAATGATCCCTAAAGTTTTTCTGCCGTGATGGATAGCTCTTGCCAGTTGTCCGAGATCATCCATCATCAAAGCAATGTCAGCGGTTTCAATTGCGGCATCAGTTCCCGCCGCTCCCATTGCAATTCCAACCGAGGCCTGAGCAAGCGCAGGAGCATCATTAATGCCATCGCCTACCATCCCCACATGCAGATATTTTTTTGTGAGAGCCTGAATTTCAGAAACCTTGTCCTCAGGCAAAAGATCTCCGCGACCCTTGTCAATTCCGACTATTTTTGCGATCGAATCAACGGTCCTTTGATTGTCGCCACTCAAGATCACAATTTCTTTAATTCCGACCCTATGAAGATTTTGAATCGCATTGCTGATATGTTCGCGAGGGCTGTCGGCAAGACCAAAAATTCCAAGAATTTCGCCTTGGCAGTTTGCGTGGGGCTTATGACCTACGATCATCACCGACTGAGCCTGATCTTCTAGAGTTTGAAGGTATTTTTCGATTTCAGGACTGCACACATTCAGTTCATGGGCGAGTTTATGGTTTCCAGCGAAATAATCGTGAGGTCCAATATCGCCTTCCACGCCTTTACCTGGAATTACTTTGTAGTTCGATACTGATGACTCTGTAGCCGCTTTCATTTCGCAGTATTCGACTACGGCCTTAGCTAAGGGGTGCGTAGATTGTTTTTCTAGGGAATAGGCTACTTGAAAAAATTCGGTGGACTTGGTAGGAATTAAAATTTTATAGGAAAAAACCTTGGGTCGGACTTCGGTAATGGTCCCTGTTTTATCAACCGCGATTGCGCGCAATTTTCCCAATGACTCTAGGTAAACGCCGCCTTTTACCAAAACGCCAT
Organism: uncultured Bdellovibrio sp.; assembly: GCA_964569545.1. Lineage (GTDB taxonomy): Bacteria > Bdellovibrionota > Bdellovibrionia > Bdellovibrionales > Bdellovibrionaceae > CAZMVK01. The sequence goes on along the minus strand of CAZMVK010000142.1, from coordinate 4,655 downwards.
TCTTTGCAAGTGCTGTCAACGCGGACACAACCGAAACGGGGGTAGCGATAACGAGAGCACACGGACATGCGATGACAAGAAAGACGAGTGATCTATAAAACCACAGGTCCCAAGATTGGGAAAAGAGCAGCGGTGGAATAAGAAAGACAAGTAGAGCTACGAGAGTAACGATTGGCGTATAAATCCTAGCAAACTTATCCACAAATAACTGCGAAGGAGCCTTCTTACTTTGCGCTTCTTCAATCAATCGAATTACGTTTGCAATTTTTGTATCTTTAAAGCCATGACTGATCGTAGCCGTTAAGCTTCCGCTCTCATTGATGGTCCCGGCCAGTACCGTATCACCAATACTTTTGGAAACAGGCTGCGATTCACCAGTGAGAGGCGCTTGATTGACGTAAGAAGAACCTTCCACGACGATACCATCAAGTGGAATGCGCTCTCCGGCTCGAATAAGAATTTTCTGACCAACCGAAATGTCTTCGACAGGTATTGAACTAATCTTTCCGCTACCATCAACTAAACTTGCAACCTGAGGTGTAATAGAAAGGACTTGCCTGATAGCTTTTCGAGCCCTTGCGACACTAAATGCCTCAAGCATCTCTGCTAAGGAAAATAGAAAGACAACCGCTGCGGCCTCAGAATATTCTTTAATCGCAAAAGCTCCAATGGCCGCCATTGTCATGAGGACATTCATATCGAGGCTTCGCTGCTTTAGGGCACGAACAGCCTTCGGAAAAATGAGTGCCCCGCCCATAAGCGTTGCTGCCAAGTAACTTACGAAAAGCCACTCGTCCGAGAGTTTAAATAACCACTGGAATAAAAGCCCAAGGACTAGAAATCCGCCTGACAGACAAACGAGAGAAACCCGATTCTTATTTTCTGCAATGAATGAAAGCTGTGGAGTGGATTCTTGCACTCGCACCCCAGCTTTATTAATCATCGCCACAATCTCTTCTTTATTCAGAGCCGGATCGTGTTCAACCGACACCTGAGAAGTCATCAGATTCGCGGTAACTTTCGAGACCTTTGAATGATTCAATGATTTCTGAATTGCCGCAATCTCATCAGCACAATCCATTCCTGAGACCGAAACCGTTGTTACAATTGAACTCTCGATCTGGTTAAGAATTTTGCTCTCAATTTTGGACGCATCCGTATCACAGCAATTGCCTGTATGTTCAGTCTTTTCCATAAATTTCCCCTAACATCAGGACCATCGGGGACAATGACGCTCCGATGGTTTATCGATAATACGATTCAACTTCATCTAATCTTCCTTCGTTACTTTTTCTCCGCACTTTCATCAGCAGAGTGTGCGTGATCATCGTGTTTTTCGTCGCATTTACAGTCCTTTTCAGATTTCTTGCATTTTTCGCATGTATGTTCTTTGTTGGAGTGGCTCTGCTTTTCTTTTTTTGAGCCGTGCTTGTGATTTTCTGCTGCCTGCGCACCAAAACCTAGGGCAAGCGACAGCATCATTGCTGTAAAAAATGTTTTCTTCATAAAATTCCTTTCATTAAAGATGGCAATAACCATCGGTTGATTAAAGTTAGTGAGCTACGCGGCCTTTCATTCTTGATTCAAATCTCGAAAATAGAATCGGAAGCACAATTAAAGTCAGAAGTGTCGACGAGATAATTCCCCCGATAACAACAGATGCAAGTGGCTTTTGAACTTCAGCTCCTATGCCAGTCGATATCATCATTGGAATAAACCCAAAGACTGCGACAAGTGCCGTCATAAGAACTGGTCGCAGTCGAACTAATGTTCCAGAAAGAACGAGATCTTTTCCGGTTTTTCCTTCAGCCTTCAGCTGGTTGAAGAAATTGACGAGCACGACTCCGTTTAAGACCGCAATACCTGAGAGCGCAATAAATCCGATACCTGCAGAGATACTGAAAGGAAGACCGTTCAGTATAAGTCCTATAACCCCACCGACCAGGGCCATTGGGATACAGGCGAAAATGAGAAAGGTCTGCGCAACACTTCCGAATGCTGCGTAAATCATCATAAGAACCAGAGCTAGGGCAATTGGAGCTAAAATCAAAAGACGTGATCTGGCTTGTTCTAGATTTTTAAAATTTCCGCCCCATTCAAGGTAGTAACCATCTGGAAGCTTAAGCTGCGCTTCAACTGCCTTTTGAGCCTCTAGAACGAATGACTCGGTATCACGACCTCGAAGGTTGATAAGAACCGCCGTTCTTCGATTTGAGTTTTCTCTGTTCACCGAACCATAGGTTTCCTTAAAGGAAATATCGGCAAGTTTTCCAAGTGGAACCAAGACATTAGGTCCTACGCCGACAGGCAAGTCTTCGATCGTGCCAAGATCAGACCTCAAGTCATTTGCAAGCCTCACCACTATCGGAAATTTTCTTTCTCCCTCATAAAGAAAACCTGCTTCCTGACCTCCAAGAGCAATCGAAACGGTATCGAGAACGTCTTTCACAGATCCGCTGTAAGCAGAAAGTTTTGACTCGATTGGTTCAATTCTTAAAACCGGCGAAGTGCCTGCTAAGTCCACTTCGACGTCGCCAGCCCCTTGAATTTTAGAGACGATTTCTTGAGTTTTCTTTGCAAACTCAACGAGCTTATCTAAATCAGGGCCAAAAACTTTGACCGCAACGTCAGCTCTGGTTCCTTCAAGCAATTCATTGAAGCGCATTTGAATAGGCTGAGATGCTAGATAAGTTTGACCTGGAATTTCTTTTTCAAGCTTTTCCACCATAAGTGAAACGAGACTTTGAAAAGTTCGTTTTTTACCGTCGACTTCAGGCCAATCATCACGAGATTTCAGCATAATGTAAGTATCAGATACGTTGACTCCCATCGGATCAGTTGCAACTTCACTTGTTCCAATCCTTGAGAAAACATGGCTAACCTCAGGAAAGGTCTCGACAACCTTATCTGCTTTTCTCTGAAATTCGACAGACTGGCTTAAGCTTGCATTTACGGGTCTGATCATATGAAAAGCGAATGAACCTTCACTCAATTGGGGTAGAAACTCAGCTCCTCTAGTCATAAAGAGCGCAACGCCCAAAACAACAGAAAGAAGTCCTACACACATAGTTAGGTTTTTGCGTTTATAAGCGAACTCAAAAAACGGAACGTACGCTTTTCGAATCCATGCCATGAGCTTTGGTTCTTTATCCTCTGTCTTGCCAGATAAGAATATGCTTGCGAGTGCCGGTGCAGTTGTAAAAGAAAGGACAAATGCCATCATGACGGCAATTGCGAAAGTTGCAGCCATCGGGATGAACATCTTCCCTTCAACTCCAGTTAGGGCAAATACTGGCAAGAAAACCATTACGATAATGAACTGACCGAACCCAGCTGCTTGTCTGATTTCAACTGTAGATTCGTAAACGGCTTTTTTGACTTCTTCTTTAGTCAGGTTTCGTCCTAGGGATTTCGCTCGGTCGTGAAGGAATCTGACACAGTTGTCGAGCACGATTACGGTACCATCCACGATGATTCCAAAATCCAGGGCGCCAAGACTCATGAGATTTCCTGAAATTCCAAGCGGCTTCATTACGAGAAAGGTTGCGAGCAGTGAAAGCGGAATCGTCACGGCAGTTATTAGTGCCGCCCGAATATTTCCGAGCAAAATGAGTAAAATAATCGTGACGAGAAATGCACCCATCATGAGGTTATGCTCAACTGTTCCGAGGGTTGCATTCACCAAGTCTGAACGGTTATAGACCGTGGTGATTTCAACCTCTTTCGGAAGAGTCTTTCTAATTTCATCGATTTTTATATGAACGCGGGTTGATACCGTTCGACTGTTTTCTCCAAGGAGCATCATCACAGTACCCAGAACGACCTCTTCACCATCATAAGTAGCGGAGCCCGTACGAAGCTCTTTTCCTAAAGTTACTTGGGCAATATCTCCGATAGTAACGATCTTAAAAGACTCTAAGCTTTTAACTGGGACTCGTTCGATAGCCTTTGGATTTTTGATGAGGCCGACACCTTGAATGAGGAACTGCTCAGCTGTTTGCTCAACATATCCGCCACCCACGTTCTTATTTATTTTTTCAAGAGCTTCGCCGATGTCTTCAAAATGAATTCCAAAGGAAGCCATTTTCTTTGGATCAGGTTGAACGTGATACTGCTTTTCAAAGCCCCCAGAGGTATTGATTTCTGCTACACCCTCTACTGTTAAAAGTCTTGGCTTAACGAACCAATCTTGGAGCGCCTTTAGCTCCATAAGTTGCTTTACTCGCTCATCACCGTT
>CAZMVK010000142.1:0-408 GCA_964569545.1 uncultured Bdellovibrio sp. | reverse complement strand
ATAAATCTCACCAAGACCCGTTGAGATTGGACCCAGCTCTGGCTTCGCGGAAGTAGGCAAGTCGCCGGAAACTCCTTGAAGGCGTTCAGTGACAAGTTGCCTGGCCCGAAAAATATCTACAGAGTCTTTAAAGATCACAGTTACTTGGGACAGACCAAATCTTGTAATGGATCTAACTTGTTCAACTCCCGCGACCCCTCGCATGGAGGACTCAACTGGAAAGGTCACAGTTCTTTCAATCTCTTCAGGCGCAAGACCTTCGATGATTGTATTGATCTGAACCTGATTGTTCGTGATGTCGGGAACTGCATCAATCGGCAAGTGTTGAAAGCTGTAGACTCCTGCTACGACAAGCAGAATGGTTAAAAAGAGAACAACGCCGCGATTATAAATTGAAAAATGAATTAT
>CAZMVK010000141.1:880-9965 GCA_964569545.1 uncultured Bdellovibrio sp. | reverse complement strand
ACACGAGAAAATACAAGTGAAAATGCAGAGCTAGCCGGACAAGCTCAAGCTGAGGTTAAAATTCTCGCTTCGGCGCAAGCCACTCCCGCTTCGCTTGCTGCTCATGCTCTTTCCATGTTTCAAAATTTTGAATTGGCTGATTTTTCTGCTGATCCTATTTTTGTTGAAGACGAAGCCTCTGAATCTTTTTTACCAGAAGTTTCTGACGAAGAAGCTCATCAGTTAGAACAAGCCGTCGAAATTCAACAAGAGCAAGAAGAACAATTAGAAGAATTGGCAGCTGAAGCTGCAGAAGCCATCGAAGGCACAGAGCTGGATCAATTTGAATCCGCACAAATTGAAGATGTTGAATTTATCGAAGAAGAAAGAGTGGATTCAATAATCGAAAGCATCTTGTTTGCCTCTGACAGACCAGTGAGTTTGAATTCTATTAAAATGGTATTCAAGGGCACCAATGTTGGTGGAGATAAAATCAAAAGATCTATAGAGCGTATTGCTGTTGAGTTGGCGGGCGCACGTCGTGGTGTCAGTCTTGAAGATGCTCCTGGTGGTTATCAGTTGCGTACAAAAATCGACAATATGAATTTCTTGACTCGCACCTTGAAGGCTCGACCATTTAGATTGTCAGGCCCAGCGCTTGAGGTTCTTGCGATCGTTGCTTACAAACAGCCATTGATCAAATCAGAAATTGATGACATTCGTGGGGTTGAGAGCGGTCACTTGTTGCGTGCGTTGATGGAAAAAGGTTTGGTTAATTTCGAAGGAAAATCAGATCTTCCTGGAAAACCTATGCAATATGGATCGACTAAAAAGTTTTTAGAAATTTTTGGTTTGAGAAATTTAAAAGAACTGCCAACCCTGTCGCAAATTGACGAGTTGTTGCCAGAGGGAATGACCGAAGAAGAAGCAAAACCGACATTAGGTCAGGTTGCTGATTCGTTATCACAAACGATTGGTTCTTCTTATTCAGAAGGTGAAGACGAATTGACTAAGATCAGTGATCAATTGGATCACATCAACACCAGTTCAGATTTTTTTGAACAAGAAAAATTAAGACAAAAACAAAAACGTGATGCCGACAAAGCACAAAACATTCGCGAAGCCATCGCCATGGGCGAAGAAGTCGCAAACCGCGATCGTTCTTGGCTTGCACGATATGATGAGGCCTTGGTTGCTGGAGAGACTGTGAAATTTGCGCAAGCAGAACAGGCGCAAGAAAAACAAGAACAGCAGGTCGCTGAAGCTCAGGTCTTAGCTGATGCTGAATCCGAAAGTGAATCTTTTGCTGATGACGAAACTCATGCTCTTGATGCAGATCTAGCGGTTGAGTTGGCAGATGAAGACGAAGATGATCAGGGTGAAGAGCCGCACGGGGATTTGTTGGTTTAGTCTTTTAGGTGCTTTTTCTAAGTTTTAGCTGACCAGTAATAATTAGGGGTGTTTTTGTTTGTTCACCCTGTTGTGAGAAATAATTAAACGATCTCATAGTTATTCGTTGGCTAGGTCAGAGAATAACAATAAGCTTAGGGTTCCGAAGACTCATTGGGATCGATTACGATATCGTCGTCTAATAGTGGATCATTGTTTTGTTCTCGGTTGACTGGGAGTTCTAAAATCCAGTCTTTAGCTAGGCCTTGTTTGGATTTTTTTGTTACCAGTGCTGAAACACCAAGGGGACCTATCGCCATCGAATTCATCAGAAAATGAAATGTTTTTGATGGCACTACGTTTGACAATGCCATCAATGAGCCCGCAGTGAACATGTTGCCAGAGTGAACAATAGATTTTGCAAGAGTTGTCAGGCTTGGAGTTTTTTCTTTGAAGCCTATTTTTTTTAATGATTTTGCAAGACTCAAATTTACAACCCGACTTCCTTTGATGCGAACGGTATCAATCTCTTCGTGAGTTTCAAGATAGCGATTTACCGAAGTGAAAATTAAATTAACCAAGGTGAGGAATTTTAAGTTTAAATTTTTTGGTCTTTTTTCTATTTCAACTTTTTGTCTTCGACCAGATTCGTCGATAACTTTGATTTGGAAATATTTAACAACGAAGGTAAGCAGAGATTTTTTACTGACTTGGATGTCGCCTTCGAAATTGAATTTATCGTTTTTTAATTCAAAAGCACAAGATTTGCCACGGCAAGAATCAATTATTTTTGCCAATTCAACCCAGTCCTTGTCATTAAGAAGTGATTGCATCTTGTTTGCAACTTTTCCTGTAATAAGTTTTGCGATCAACGGATATTCACTTTCAAGTTCAGGGAAAAATTTAAGCAGATTGATTTCAGTGATAACTGCTTGTGGACGGTAGATGTTTTCGCAGGCATCAGCGGATGTTGCATAAGCATTATTGAAATTAGACAGGACCAAGAACACTGCCAATAAGTATTTTGTCATCATCTAGTCCTTGCCTTGCTGGCATCGTCAGCGGTTGAGTTGGAACGTTTAGAGTGTTCAGTTTGATTTTGTTCGTTATGTAAAGCGATTTGTTTTTGTCGATATTGTCTCAGCTTATCTTGGCCTTCGGGGCTTTGCAGGAGCTGATACAGCTTTTGAAAATTTCCAGTTTGTTTGATTTCTGATAAATCCAGCTGCAAAGTTTGTTCAATCTCTAGAATGTAGGATTGGTTGTGAGCCTGCGTCCACAGATTTAAATTTTTCTTGCTCCAAGAAGGCTCTGACTCAGAACGATCAAAAAATAAAAATGAAAGCTCTGCGTTGGGATCTGTGAAGTCAGCATTGTGGATTCCATTTTTAAGATCAATAGCCAGTTGTTTTCGCGCGCCATAGGCAAAAGCCACAGCGCGAACCAAGGTCATGTCGCTGATGTCGCGAAACATAATTCTTCCTGTTGGCTTATAATTTTGATCCAACTCGATTAAAATATTTTGTGGATTTGGAGTCTCCATTTGCAACCCGTAACGAAGCAATAATTTTGCTTTGGCCTGACCAAGAGCTTGAGCATAGTGCTGTTGCCAAAATGCAAACCGGTCTTGAGATTTTGTACTTAAGCCCAATTCAGCAGCGGCGTAGGGAATGCTGAATGCAGGTAGGTAAAAACGATCTGGGGTTAATAAAAATGAAAGGTCTCTGACTATATAACCTTCATTTGTTTTTTGATCTACAACCACAGCCAATTCTTTAACAATTGAAATGTTTTTGTCTGTGCCGATGAGGTCTTCAGTTTGGTTGATGTAAGGACTGCGAGAGCGCGCAAGTAAAATATCTTCTTGTACGCTAGCCTTTTTGTCGACGGCGTATTTGCCTTCGTGAGGGTGATTGGTGGCAAGCTTAATACTGTAAAGAGCTTTATTCCATTGGAATGACAAAGATCGTGAGGCCGTTGTTTCGGCCTTGATATGAGTACCCACAGTCGGGGCAGAAAAATAGGGGACAGTAGCTGCGGTATTGGTTGGGTGTTTGTACCAGTTGATAAAATTATCAGATGTAAAAATAAAATCATGTAAATTATTTTTTGCATCTGCAGAGAAATACTGAACAGAAAAATTTTCTTTTGCAATGGGGCTGGCTTGTAATGGCATGGTAAGAACTGAACGTTGATATTCTGGCAAATTATATTGTTGTTCCCATTTGAGCCAGGTTTGGAGAGCGTTTTGGACTGATAAATTCGGATTTGCGGACTGAGGTTGTAAATAAATTTTTAAGCATGAATTGCTGGCCAAAACCCAGGGGCAAAAGCCAAAAGAAAGTAAAAATAATAGAATTCTTGCTGCTCTAGCTATTTGTTTTAATCGTCGGGGGTTGGAAAACGATAAAGTAAAAACTGAAATGAAACAGGTTGGATATTTTTTAATATCGCAAGATTGCTTTACACCTGACAAAATATTTGACAGTAAAGACGATAGAAACGTCGTAAAAACGATTAGAGAAGCTTTGATTTTCCTAATAATCATAACAAGTTAATATTGCAATTTGCGAACGCACGGGACTGATTTTGCAGGAAATTTTTAATAAAGTTAAAGTCGAGTCAGGATGTAAGCGACAAAGTGATCAAGCAAAAAACGGGTACAAAAAACAAAAAATGCATGGCGCATCATCCGCTGCGGTAGTGGTCAACTTGTCTGTTGAAAATCGATCGTGTCGGTAGCGAAGAATTTTACTCGCCTGTGTTTTTGACTACTCTTTATCAAAATTCTGCTGCCATTGCGGTCCGCAAAGCATTTGAATTTCTAGACCTTGTTTAAGAATATCAAAATCGTTCCAGGTATCTTTGATCAATACACCGACTAAGCGCATGCGATCATTACGAGGTATTTGGCAAAATCCTGTTTTATAATAACATTGCGCATGGCTCTGAATAGCTTTCAATCGCACTTGCGAACAAGTCATATTATTATTTTCAGCTGCGGATTCTTTCACGGCTTGTTGTAGGCAAGCGGCAACATCAACGAGCCAGGCTTGAGCTTGATTGGAATTTTTTTGCAAAAAACTGTCGCTCAAAAACAAACTGCAATACGGAGACGCGAATGCTTGAAAATATCCAGAATGACCACACTGAAAAGATTCCTCTGCGCATTGATAAAACTGGCAAGAATGAGATTTAATTGCGCAATGATTCAGATCGCCAGCGAAAGTTGAAAGTGAAAACAGAGTTGCTGTTGCTGTAATTATTGATAAAATTATTTTAGAAATATGCGCTGTTTTGAGCGTTGATTTGCGAATCGATTTGGGATCTGAATCTGAATAAAAATGAGAATCAGAATAATTTTCTGAATAACAATAAGAATCAGATGAACAATCTGATTGAGCAATAAATTGAACAATGGTTTTAATATTTACAATAATGTTTTTCATCAAACCAATGTGAGCTTGCAGGGCACAATCTGCAAGCCTTTATGAATTCTGCCGATCAAAACCGGATGTTATGTTTTATTATTCTAACAAAATTGAGAATAGTTCATGTTCGTTTAACTCTTAGACAGTAAAATTTTTCATCATCAAATCGCGAATTCACCCCGGACCACATCCTGGCCGAGTACTAAACGATCGACTCCCAGGATAAAATCTCAACCCCATTATCTTTTATGCGCTCAAGTGTTCCGTGTCAGTTATCTAGCCAATAATATGGCCATTATAATTGATTGAATTTGGACTGCAACAGAGGTCAGTCTCGAGCTATTCCAATAAATTTGATGACTCCTTTTTTTTAAAAGAGTTGATCGTTTTTTAACAATTTACCCGTGTCGATTTCAACGGGTAAATTGTGGGAGTTTAACCCCTAGGCGATTTAGCTTCGACGTTTGTCCATTGATAAAATCAGCAGGTTGGCTTCCTAAAACACGTCATGTCTAAATTGCATTGTAATTTAGACATGACGTGTTTTAGAGCCATTTCGAAAAGCATTGAAACAAAAGTACAGAGTATTGCAGCGAGCACTTATCATCCGACGGCGGGTGGAGAGGTTGATTTGATTTTGGAAATTGATGATATTGAATTCGCCATTGAAATTAAAGCCAGTGCGGAACGTACCTGCCGACAGTTACAAATGAAGCTCCAGCAGCATTGCTTGCCAAATTTTCATTTGCGTTTATCAGCGCCTTTCCATGATTCGCCAGGAAGTAGCGGAAGAAAATTTTCTTTAAATTTTTGACCTTCTTTTTTTACGTCGTATTTTGGAGAATTAGGAGACAACAGACTTGTCATATCATCAACAAATAATTTGCTAGATAATTTTTCTTCCAAATTGGCTTCATACTGAGCGCGGGAAATCGTCTTCTTCTCATGAGACATATAAGCCTGAAAGCACTCCACAATTCTTTTATGATTTAGTCCTCTAAAATATTTTTGAGCCATAGCCATGTCATAAAGATCTCTGCCTTTTTTGCGTTGATAAAGGGCTCGCATTTTGGTGCCTAAAAGCTCTTCTAATTCATACGTCGACACATCAGCTGATCCGCTAAACCAAATATTTTGCATTTCAAACTTCTTTCGCTGAAGAGGGGCGAAGCTAAAATGTTCGCTCGTATTAATTTCTACCTTTAAACGCATGGCCCTTACTGGTTCTATCTCCGTAGTAAAGCGATAGCTTAAAGTTGTCCTCTCTCTTTTTACAGATCTTTGAGGTTCCCCTAGCCATGGGTCTAATCTCTTTCTTAAGGCGTCGATGGATTTTCCCATCGGCGCTTGTGAAGTCTGAACCAAATCAATATCTTCTGAATATCGCGTTGGTTCATCAAAGAAAAGTTTTTGCAGAGCAGTTCCTCCCCTGAAAGCAAAAACCTCTTTTAAGAATGGATCCGAATAGATTTCAATAAGAGCTCTCGAAATAACTAAATCCTGTTCGATTTGACTGTTTTCAATCCATGGGGCAAATTCTCGCCAGGCATCGATGGCTCTTTGAGGTATCATAAATCTGACTCCAAACTTTCATTCACTATGAGTGACCACTTTTTATCTTTAAGGCCTTTGAATGGTTTTTTGCCTGGCTGAAGAAGGCCGATCGAAGGCTTCTGCTGCTTGAGCCAGATATTTATTTTTTTTGTTAATTTTTGCATTCCAATCATATCAAGCAAAAAGCCAAGTCTTTGCGTCAGAGTGAGTTCTTTTTGTGACTGAGCGACTTTCAATAATTTATCGGCATCCATTTTATTGGAAATTTCTTGCAAGATAGTGACAACATTATTGCTCTGTCCAGCCCAACGTAAATATCTCACCAGATCAAACGCAGTTTCTTCAGGTGAGGAAGTTGGGACATAACCCGTAGGCGTTTTAATTTTTTCTATATTTGTTTTAGCTAAATTCTTTTTCTGCAAAAAACGTATTCTAAAATTTTTCCCTTCAATGGGCTTCAGCTGAGAACCTATGACAACTTGCAGTTCTTGCGGCGCTTGATGAGAAGCTCCATGAAGAGATGCGGCAGAAAGAACACCGATATAATAATTTTTTTTCTCATACTTCATCAAATCATCGATATACCAAAGCGGATCAATTGTACCTGAAAACTTTTTCTCTATAGGAATAATGACATAGAACCCCCGGACCGGATTGAAGAGACGATTCTTTGCTGTCAATCTTCTAGCTGCATGATGAAAAGCAACTTTGGAAATTTTTAAAGAAGCTGTAGCTTCATCACTTGTAAACGTAAGCATACCTCGAGCCTGTAAAAGCTCAACGTATGCGATAAGATTCTTTGGTTTTTCACTTTTTTTTGACATAGTCATAATGTACCACTTTTAGGTACATTATGACTACTTTAAAATAGTTAAAATATACCTATATTTGGTACATTTCGTCTAAATCAACATGGATATTGGTCTAGGACTTCTGAGCGGCTAAACAATCGACTCCCAGGATAAAATCTCAACCCCATTATCTTTTATGCGCTCAAGTGTTCCGCTAAGCCCGATGAGGCGAGATTTTGAATGAAATATATTTTGGTTTTTTAATTGAAAGCTTCTTAGTAGATCAAGTTGTTTTGAGCGAACGACTTCGGCATCGAAGACTTTGATACATAAATTTATTTTCTCATTCTCGACAACCAATAAATCAATCAGACTGCCTTTGGCTGTACGGTAGAAGTAAAGTTGTTTATTCGATTCTTGCCGATACGATAGTTGTGCCACAAATTCTTGTATGACCCATGTTTTAATTTTTTTTTCAAATGAAGCAGAAAAATAATCTAAAAATCCTACGTCACAAAAAAACAATTGTGCTTTACCTGTGCTTAGCGAGTGTGGTTCGATTTGATGGATGACGAATAGGGTTTTGAGAACCTCGACATGAGTTTTTACCTTGCGTAAATCAACATCTAGATATTTGCTTAAGGCTCCTGCCGATGAATCTTCAAGTTTAGCCAATCCTGCTAAAATTCTCATGATGAGCTGTGGCTCAATTTTAATTTTATCAAAAACTAAGGCGTCTCTTTGTGCAACTAAATCAATCCAGTCATGTAAAGCTTCTTTTTTCTCTAGATCTTGGCGAATACCAAAAATCCCTGGCATTCCGCCGTTGGCGAGATATTTAAGTAAATCTTTTCTTGAGACCCTAGGTTTTGATTGTATTGAACCATCGGCGGTGTTCAACGGTAAATGTTTTGTTTCCGATAAGGTCAGTGGAAAAAGGCGTATCTTGGCAGCTCGACCGGTTAGGGACTCGCGAATTTTTGTTAGCTTCGAAAACTCAGTAGATCCCAGTAGGATATATTTTCCTGGTCGTCGATCTTCGTCGACAACGGCTTTTACGCTATCAAACAAAGCTGGTACTTTTTGTGCTTCATCAATGATTAATGTTTGATTGGGTTCAAGATCACGAACAAAAGTGTCTGGGTTGCGTTCCGCGAATTGACGTGTGCTGTTTAAATCTAAACTTTTGTAGATTGCATTTTTGTGTTTTTCAGGCAAGAGACTTCGAACCAAAAATGATTTTCCAGTTTGCCTTGCCCCTTGGATTAAAACCACGGGCGAGAATTTTAGTTTTTTTAAAAGCAAGGGCAATAAGTATCGATGGCGAATATGATTCATCATAAGAAAAATTAAACCATACCAATTATCGACAGTCAACGTCGATAATTGGTATGGTTTAATTTTTCTTTACTTAAAGGAAGTACCTGCGCCAGCGTGTCTCGCCACGATTGGCGCCGCCAGAGGTAGTCAGATTTAACTTATGAGAGTCTAGCCTATTAAGGCAATTCAACCCGGACCACACGCTGATTCTCTGTATCTGCAATCCAATAATAGGTACCGTCATAGGTGATCGAATTCGCTGCAGACAATGTGACCCCTGAAATACCATAACGATTAACCAGTGCATTGGTGTTTCCATTTTGACCAACAATCCAATCCGCTGTGGCTCCATTAGAGGTTGGGATGCCGTTGTAACCCAGTATTCGATTGTTGGTGACGTCGGTAATCCACAATCGTCCATTGTTGTAATTCATATTGAATGGTCTTCCCATGCCAGTGGCGGTGGCGGCTGCGGTTGCTGCTGTTAAGCTTGCCTGCCCGATGGCCACATCAGCAGCTGTGCCAGTAGCGCTTGGAATGCTATTCCAAACAAGGGCACGAAAATTACCGTACTCTGCTATGATTAATTTGCCATTGGCTTCGATCACTCCGCGCGGGTAG
>CAZMVK010000141.1:0-870 GCA_964569545.1 uncultured Bdellovibrio sp. | reverse complement strand
CACCGCCGCCGCCGCGCGCTGACGCACTCTTTTCATACCGACCAGGTCAACTACGCGCGCATATTTGCCGCTAAATCCATCCGTGAACGCCTGGGCGATAGCCAACTTGCCCGTTGGTTGTTGGAAACGTCGTCCAAACCAAAACCCGATGGTTACCGTAATCGGCAACATAAAGACGGGTGCCATCGGTGTACGCTCCATATGGCGTACCCAGCGTATTTGCGGCAACAGTGCCGCCACGATTTGCGGTGTAGGTCGTGAAATTGGCTTGGCCCAGAACTAGATCCGCCAAGGTTCCATTAGCTGTCGGGATGGTATTAAAAATTAATACCCGATGAGCTGAGCTGTCGACAACGATTAAGCGTGTGCCATCACTGGCAATCCCCATCGGACCAGATAACTTTCCGGCTCCTGACACCGCAGGATCGGTGATGGTTGTTGTTGTGAAATCATTGTGTCCAATAACCACATCGGCATTTTGACCGTTTGTGGTGGGCAATGTATTCCAAATCAAAACGCGATTGTTGACATAATCCGAGACAATCAATTTGGTGCCGACAACAATCGCCTGAAATGGCCGTGACAAAGTTGACTGAGTCGTTGTGGTCACGTTTTTAATATTGTAATGGGAATAACCCCAGGTCGGCTGACCAGCTAAAGCATCGGCATTCATCCCGGTAGCAAGGCTTGCCACAGGATATCTTTTGATGCGGCTATTGCCATACTCGACAACCCACACCGATGTCGCATTGGCAAATAGCCCCCATGGCTGATTCGACCCGATTTGCGTATTGGCGGCGGTCGCTGCCGTCATACTGGCTTGGCCCAAAGAAATATCTGCGGCAGTGGTGTTCGCAGTCGGAATCGTAT
>CAZMVK010000140.1:0-10095 GCA_964569545.1 uncultured Bdellovibrio sp. | reverse complement strand
TGTATGCTCACGAAAACTTGCGCTCGATTTCCCTGCAGAAAAAATGATTCGACAAATCAAAAGTGCATATCTGCAAGCACCTTATTTTTCCCAAACCATTCCACTCATTGAGGAAATAATTCGAAACAAGGATCAGAACCTTTTTAATTATCTCTATAATTCAATATCCTTAATATGTCATCATCTTGATATCAAAACGCCGCTTATTATTTCCTCTGAAGTTGAAATAGATCACGCCTTAAAAAATCAAGAAAAAGTCTTGGCCTTTTGTCGCGAACTACAGGCAAGCACTTATATCAACTCAATCGGCGGAATAGAACTCTATGCTGCAAGTGTATTTCGAGAGTTTGGTGTTGAATTAAAGTTCATTAAATCCCTGCCCTTCCATTACTCGCAATTTGGCCATCCTTTTGTACCTGCGCTATCGATAATCGATGTAATGATGTTCAATCCAATCGAACTCATTCGCGAAAAGATAATGACTGGCTTTGAACTGATTTAAAATGGTGAATTTGCAGAAGTTTAAGTGACATTAATATCAAAACAAGAGGAAAATTTAAGCGACTTTATCCATTTATCGTATGTTTGACAGCGCATGTCAGGTCGACGATACTTTGCTCTGATGCACCTTAAACTCGAAGTTCGAGAATTTTCTGCACACTCTCTGTGGTAAGAAAAAAATACTAATTTACTTCAATCATTAAGCAACGGATGATGCATGCAAAATACTCTTGATTCTCACGTACAAGCCTATCAAGGCTTGAGCATCTATGATTTTGATAATCAAATTCAACTCAAATGGTATCCGGAACGCATTGTGCATTTCTCTCAAGGTGCGAAATCATTGCTTGAATTAGGACTTGGACATGGGATAACTGCCAGCGTGTTTGAAAAACACTTTGAGCGCCACGTCGTCATTGATGCCTCACCGGCAGTGATTAACAATTTCCAGGAACGTTTTCCTGACTCGAAAATTGAAATCGTTGAAAGTTATTTTGAAAATTTCGAGACTAAAGAACGTTTTGACGTAATCGTTTTCGGTTATATTCTTGAGCACGTCGACAATCCCGTACTCACTCTTGCGCACTTTCGGCAGTTTTTGGCTCCTGGCGGGCAGATGTTCGTTACAGTGCCTAATGCGGAAGTGTTAAACCGCCGATTAGGACATCTGGCTGGGATGCTTCCTGACATGCAGCTATTGTCGGAGTACGACTTACAGCTGGGGCATAAACGATACTACACCACCGATACACTGCAAAATGACATTCATGAGGCTGGCTATACCATCAAAAAACTTGAAGGAATTTATCTTAAACCGTTAACAACCAGCCAGATGATTTCACTCAATTTTGACGACAATGTTATACGAGCGTTTTGCCTTGCTGCTATCGATTATCCTGAGCTGTCATGTGGAATTTTGGCAGAATTGGCTTTGCCAGAAGGCTAATGCATGACAGCCAAGCATAAGGTTTTAATTTTCCCTGCAGGTTCAGAAATCGGCCTGGAAATTTTTAACTCTCTCAAATACAGTCATCATGTCGAATTATTCGGCGCATCTGGAAAGAGCGATCATGCATCTTTTGTTTATGATGCTGATCACTACGTCGAAGACGTCTTTTACGTCGAAAGACCAGATTTTATTGATCGGTTCAATGATTTATTATGCAGACTAAACATAAAATTTATCTATCCGACCCACGATACTATTGCCAATTTTCTTTCTGAGCATCGGGCACAAATCAAAGCGCAAGTTATTACTTCTTGTGCTGAAACAAATCGAATAGCACGTTCTAAAAATTTGACGTATGCATTATTTCGCAATTTCGATTTTTGCCCTCAAATTTTTTCACCAGCACATTTTCCTCTACCGTTTCCAGTGTTTTTAAAACCAGATGATGGACAAGGAGGTAAAGGTACTTTCGTAGCCGAGGATCAGGATGATCTAACATTTTATTTACGTAAAAATTCAGGCTTGTTAATCTCAGAATTACTTCCAAGTGAAGAATTGAGCGTTGATTGTTTTACAGATCTCAAAGGACAACTTTTATTCATTGGCCCTCGAACACGTGAGCGCATTCAAATGGGCGTTTCATTTCGTTCGGCAACTACCGAAGTTACTGACGAAATAAAATATATTGCCGAATCAATCAACGAGACTGTCTCTTTAAACGGCGCATGGTTTTTTCAAATAAAAAAAGATCGTGTAGGAAAATTTAAGTTAATGGAATTTGCGCCACGTCAATCGAGTACGATGGGTTTATATCGACATATGGGCGTGAACTTTGCCTTACTTAGCCTTTTTAATGCGCTAGGCGTACCGGTTTCAATTTTACAAAACGATTATGCAGTCAAACTTGATAGATGCTTGCACAATCGCTTTAAAGCAAATGTAAACTATTCACGAGTGTATATTGACCTCGATGAAACGCTTATTATTGATACCCATGTTCATGAAATGGCTATGGCTTTCGTTTATCAGTGTCGTAATCGCGGTGTAAAGGTTATTCTTATTACCAAACACCGGAACAACCTCAGTGATACGTTACGCTCATGTGGTATTTCTGAGTATGTATTTGACGAAATTATCCATCTTTCAGATAGTCATGAAAAATGGAAATCAATCAACCCTGATGGTGCAATTTTTATAGATAATTATTGGTATGATCGGCGTGACGTGAAAGAAAATTTGGGAATTCCTGTATTTGATGTCGATGGTATCGAGTGTTTGCTGAACTAGAAATGAGGAAATGGATGTTTAAGTGGGAAAAACTAGGAAAGCTATTTGATCCGCGAGATTTAGGTAATGGCAGTTGGATGCGCGAATTTGCGCAATCACCATCAGTGTTGATTTATGAGAAATTTGTTCGTGTATATTTTTGTTCACGACCGTCACCAACTTCTGACGGGCAGTATCTCAGTTATTTGTCATTTATCGACCTGGCCCGGGACAATCTTCTTAGCGTTGTGAATGTATGCGAAAAGCCGGCGTTGGCGTTGGGTGCCTGCGGGACGTTCGATGAATTTGGTACAAATCCGATTTCCGTTATTCGCGATCAGAATCAGATCAAAGTATATTATGCAGGATGGACAAGGTGTGAATCTGTTCCATTTAATGGCGCAATCGGTATCGCCGTTAGCATTGACGATGGACAGTCGTTTAGTCGAATCGGGCATGGGCCGGTTATTTCTTACTCTCCAGACGAGCCTTTTTTAATGGGCAGCCCTCGCATCCGACGATTCAATGGACTTTGGTATTTATTTTATGTGGCTGGGAAAGAGTGGTTGCAAACTTCCAGCAAGCCAGAGCCTGTATATAAGATTCGCATGGCATCATCAGATGATGGTATCAACTGGGTGAAGCATGGAAAAGATCTTATCGAAAGTCGCTTGGGAGAGCATGAATGCCAAGCCTGTCCTGATGTAATTTATAACAACGGCCTTTACCATATGTTTTTTTCTTACCGTTCAACAGAAAATTACAAACGCAAGGAAGGCGGCTATCGGATCGGGTATGCCACTTCATCCGACATGTTAAATTGGCATAGAAATGATGACGAGGCAGGTATGCAAGTATCCGATAGTGGGTGGGACTCCGAAATGGTGAATTACCCCCATGTGTTTATGCTCGATGGCGACACATACATGGTCTACCAAGGCAACGAAATGGGACGAACTGGAATTGGTTTGGCGAAACTTGCCTCCCACCAGAATTGGAGCCACACGTGAAGTGGTCGAAGCTAGGAAAAATATTTGACCCTGCGGAACATGCATTACCAATAAATTGTTTTGGTTTTGCCCAATCACCACAGGCACTGATTTTAAGTGATCGAGTGAGGGTATATTTTTCAACAAGAGATCGTGACTGCACCGGAAAATTCCTTAGTCATATTGCTTTTGTGGATTTCAAAAAAGACATGAAAAATATTATCGGCACGTCGACGCATACAGTAATAGCGCTAGGTGATTTGGGCTGCTTTGACGAGCACGGCATTTTCCCTATCAACGTTCTCAAGGACAATAATCGTATTTTAGCCTACACGACAGGATGGAACCGAAAGGTATCCGTATCAGCAGATGCAGCTATAGGCTTAGCTATTAGTCATGATGATGGTTTGACGTTTGAAAAAATGGGTAAGGGGCCGGTCATGTCGGCTTCGCTCCATGAACCCTTCCTCATAGGTGATGCGTTCGTTTCTATGCATGACGGCTTGTATCATATGTGGTACATATTTGGCACAAAGTGGGTTAGAGATAATGAAGATGCACCACCAGATCGCGTTTATAAAATTGCGCACGCAACATCAATTGACGCAATCAACTGGCAACGCGAGAGTGTTCCTATTATTCCTAACGCATTAAATGAGAACGAGTGTCAGGCTCTGCCTACTGTTTTCAAACACGGTGGTAAATATCATATGTATTTTTGTTTTAGGCAGGCGCATGGATTCAGAAGCGAAAGTGCAAGTGCATATAGAATTGGCTATGCATACTCTGACAACTTGATTGATTGGAAACGTGATGATCACTTGGCTGGGATTGACGTGTCTTCTAGTGGATGGGACTCACAAATGCAATGTTATCCAAACACATTTGAATTAGACGGCCGAATTTACATGCTATATAACGGCAATGAATTTGGTCGCACAGGATTTGGCCTTGCGATTCTAGATGAAGCTTGACGACAATATCGGAGCCTCTATAGTGGTACCAATAAATGAGACAGTGATTTAAGCTATCATCCATGGAGAGGATAGCAATTGTGAGCGAGCAGAAAAAACGTAAAGTACACACGGCAGAATTCAAGGCCAAGGTTGGGCTAGAGGCGGTACGTGGAGTGAAGACAGTGAGTGAGATTGCACAAGCGTTTAGCGTACATCCAGTGATGGTTGCGTAGTGGAAGAAAGAAATTTTAGCGCAATCAAAAGTGCTGTTCGAAGGCAAGCGAGGTCCGAAACCGGTTGATAACAATGCCAGTGAGGATAGGCTGTATGGAGAAATTGGCCGACTAAAAATGGAGCTTGACTGGCTTAAAAAAAAGTTGGGGGAATGAGTCAAGAGACGCGGATAGGCTGGATCGACAAGTCAGGTGAATTACCGTTAGAGCGCCAATGTGAGCTCGCCGAAGTCTCTCGTGCGACTACCTATCGACGGCAGAACAAATCAGCGAATAAAGTGCAGGGCGATGAGCTAGAAATATGTCGATTGATTGATGAAGAATACACCAATCATCCTTTCTATGGCAGCCGGCGAATGAAAGTATTCTTGTCTTCAAAGGGATACCTCATCAACCGCAAACGCATCCAAAGGCTCATGCGCAAAATGGGATTGGCTGGCATGGCACCAGGACCAGCGACAAGTGTGAAACATCCGGCACACAAAGTCTATCCCTACTTGCTACGCGGGGTGCCGATAACCAAACCGAATCAAGTTTGGTCGACGGATGTGACCTACATTCGGCTGGCACGGGGCTTTGTTTATTTGGTGGCAGTCATAGATTGGTACAGTCGAAAAGTCCTGTCCTGGCGCATCAGTAACAGCATGGATGGGCGCGGACGAGCGCTGGATAACATTTTTGTAGAGAGATTATGGCGTAACGTAAAGCATGAAGACGTGTACTTAAAAGGCTATGCCAATATGGCAGAATTAACGGTTGGGTTGGCGCAATACTTCGCGTTTTACAACGAAGAAAGGCCGCATCAATCATTGAGTTACCAAACACCGAGCAAGGTCCACAAGAGCGCCAAAGGTGGAGGTGCACTCATTGTTGATAAATACGGAAGTAAGGACAACGATACAGCCCTGCCGGGGGCAGCCACTGGAGAAAAAACCTCTCCAGCGGCCAAGAAGGAGTAAGACGGGGCAGCGCTGATCAGCTGTGATAGTGAAAAATGGATATAGCTTAAATTAAGTGAATATTTGTCTTGACTGATGGATCCACTTTACTCGGACCAACGCGCCTGGCACGAAAAATAGGGGAAGTAATGAGCACCACACGTAATTACAATAACGAGCTAAACGATTCCCGCAATCAGGAGAATGAGAAATACGCCTATTCTTTCGATTTTGACGTTCTACATCCTTTCATGATCAAAACGTTTGAGCCTTTCTTTAACAAGGGAAGTATGCTCGAATTGGGAAGCTACAAAGGCAATTTTACAAAACGATTATTACCCTATTCTGAGGATATTACATGCGTCGAGGCTTCAGACATGGCAATTGCGGAGGCTAGTCAAAACCTTGGCAATCAGGCGACATTTATTAATGACGTATTTGAATCCGCCATTTTACCGAAGCGCTACGACAACATAATTTTTACACATGTACTCGAACATCTGGATGATCCGGTGCTTGTGTTAAAGCGTATTAACGATGAATGGCTAACAGAAAATGGACGATTATTTTTGGTTTGCCCGAACGCCAATGCGCCCTCACGCCAAATCGCTGTCAAGATGGGATTGATTACGCATAATACTGCGGTAACGCCAGCCGAAGTCGAGCATGGTCATCGTCGCACTTACTCACTCGACACCATGGAAAGAGATGCGGTAGCGGCTGGTTTACATGTTGTGCATCGCTCCGGCATTTTTTTTAAAGCACTTGCAAATTTTCAATGGGATCGCCTGCTCAACACAGACATTGTCTCAAAAGAGTATTTAGAGGGATGTTACCAATTGGGACAACAATATCCAGATTTGTGTGCCAGCATTTTTCTGATGTGTGAACGCGGAACCGATACCAAATTTACGGTGAAAGTCTAGTAAGGAAACTGCTATTTTAATTTTTTCTACTGGAATGCCGCGTGCCATTGATTTTTTAGAAAAGTGTCGAGTCAAAACACGCATCAATTTGCATGACCATGTTTATGCGCGGCCAATGGCTATAAAAAACGCACATTCTAATGAAGTTCTATCAAGCGGTTAGCTTAGATTGTCGAGGTCTTGCTCAAGTACCTCAAATGATTCGACCGGCAAACCTTGACACCATCGTTGCCACATGATTCGCAAAGCACGATCAAGAGCGGACGCGATCAATTTAGGCTTCCCAGGGGGCGAATTTTCAATACGGTCACGCAATCCGATTCTTAGACTTGCCAGCGCTTCTAAATTAGAAGTGACTGTTATCGCATTTTTTACAAAGTTATCTTTATCTTTAGCAATAAATTCATCCAGTCCGATCTGGCCCAACACCGCAGCAGTAACTTGGCTAGGTGCAGTATGTCCAGTCAGCGTCACGGTCGGAACACCCATCCATAATGCATGCATGGTGGTAGTCCCACCTGAATAAGGGAAAGTATCAAGGCAAACATCAACCTTTTGATGTAATCCGAGGTAAGCAGCCATGCCAGAACGCGGATAGAAGCGGAGTCGAGTTTGTGAGATACCCTCTGCTTCAAACCAAGAACTAATCTTAAGCTTGTTATCATCCGCTGGGATACCACCAATCACCATACATGCTGTCGGAACTGCGCGCAGCACTTTCGACCAAAGCTTGATGACTTCTCGATTAATCTTGCTCGGACGATTAAAGCTAGCAAACGTGATGAATCCGTTATGCAATGCCGGTAATGGTGTTAACGGTGGAAGATTGTCCGCACAATGAAAAGGAGCATTCGCTGGCAGCCTTACAATTTTCTCTATAAATTGATCGTCAAATTGACCAGGGGGAAGTATAAATCGATCCGAAACGTAATAGTCTATTGCACTAAAGCCTGTAGTACCTGGGTAACCCATCCAGCTTACTTGTATTGGCGCAGCTCTTCGTGCGAATACCAATAAACGATGCATACTTGTGTGACCTGAAAGATCAATTAGAATATCAATGCCGTCATCCATAATTTGTTGCGCCAGTTCTTCATCTGGACAATCTAAAATACGCCTCCATTGCTTTACCTTCTCTTGCATGCGTCTGCAAACATTATCATCGATATTATTATTATAATAAACATGAATTGACATGCCGTCTACTTCGACTAGGCGATCTAGAAGCGGCTCAAAAAAAGAAGCCACCGCATGTTTGTAGAGATCAGCCGATACAAAGCCAATCTTCAAAACTCGATCGGGATCTCGAGTGTTTTGAAAGATCGGCCACTTCTCCCGAAACGGCGCCTCATAATGCGCCCCGAATCTACAATGTTCATCAAATAAATCTTTCGAGCTAATAGCATCATTTTCTAAATGACAAAATAGAAGCCAGCTAGCCAATTCAACATGCTTCATTGCCAGTTCGGGCTCAATCGAAATAGCTCGCAGAAATGCATTTCCTGCTTCTTCTAGTCTGCCTTGTGCCTTGAATACAGAGCCTAAAAGACTAAAGTTATTACCCACGTTTGGACCTAACTTAATCGCTTTCAGACAATATGCTTCCGCCTCTGACAGTTGCTTCCTATCGATATATATCAATGCTAGGCCGGCATACGACAATGAATGTTCCGGATTAATTTCCAGTGCGCGGCGAAAATAAGTTTCCGCGCTCGAAAAAGAACTTCGAGTAATGTCAGTACAGCCAAGGTTGTAGTGCGCTTCAACAAAATTTGGTTCAATTTCAATCGCACTCCTGTAACAAGCTATCGCTTCGGCCAATCGGCCTTTTTCACCTTGTTTGACACCTAAATTGTTATGCCAGAATGCATCATATCGAACAATGTTTAGCAGACGCAAAAAGCTATTTTCAGTTTTCGTGTCATTTTCTCGCGCCAAAATAATTGTGAGCAACGTATCACGCACATTCACTTGATCGGGCTTGGCTTCGATGACTTTCCATAACCAACTTTCAGCATGGCTCTGACGCCCTTGCAGCATTAATGTATTACTTAAAATCAACTGCGCCTGTATCGACGTTGGCACCGTCTCAATTGCCAAAGTCAAAATAGCTTCAGATTCGATATACCGTTCTTGTTGGTTAAAGATACCGCTGAGATTAAAGTAAGCATTAAGAAAACTCGGATCACTCTCGATCGCACTCCGGTAATTTAGCTCTGCATCGTCAAGTCGTCCCTGTAGCTGCTGCATATGCGCAAGATTAAAGTATCCATGGCTGAACTTGGGCTTAATTTCTAAGGCGAGTAGATAATTAGTTTCCGCTTCCTCATGTCGCCCTTGTGCGGCAAGACAAACTGCTAGATTAAAATAAGCTAGTGCATGAGTCGGTTCATATGCGATAACTTTACGATAACAAATCTCTGCCTCATCGAAGCGCTCTTGTTCTACGAGCGTTAGTCCAAGATTAATGTTCGCATCTACAAAATTAGGATTTATTTGTAAAGCGCGGCGGTAGGCGACTTCTGCGGCGGAAAATAGCTGCCTTTCAAAAAAAACATCACCAAGTCTGTTATGCGCTTGTGTATCCTCAGGATTGAACACAATAGCCTCTTGATAATATTTCTCCGCGCCATCTAGCTCTCCTGCTTGCAGCAGTGCATTACCCTGCTCCAGAAAATTCACATCACCGGCAAACAAGGTCGCCATAACCTCAACCTGCGTTGCAGGAGTTTTGGAGTTGTCTATCCTCAGAGAAAATTGCTTTTTTAACCAAAGAAACATTTTACTTCCAATTTTGATATGATTATGCACATGTAAAATAGCTTATCATGAAATAATATTTATTAAAAATATAATGAAATGAACTAAAATTGATCGTTGCAAAAGAACTCGCCTCTAATTCTGAAGCGCATATTAAATTCATTTACATAAAAAACTACCAACTACAGATGACAATTTCTGACAAATCGCCAAAATTTGCCTCCTATCTTACCAAAATTTGTCAATCAGGTTAAAGAAAATCATTTTCAGTGTGTTAATTGCAATAAAACATTAAAAATATGGCTGCCACACCAAGCTCAGCCATCAAATTCAAGACCAAATTATGCGAGTGCTCAGCATAAATGGTAGACGGAAAATCTGCCGCAATCTTGACTTGCTCAGTACCAAATCCAAACCACCCTACACCGAACCAAGGATGCTGCTTGACCATGAACCATGCTTATTGCAGCAAGACACTGCGCTCTGACCGCCCCCCCCCAACTCGCTCTGCGACAGAAGCGCCCGAGAACCCGCAAAATTCAGCAATACTTGGCAAGCACCACACTAAGCCAATAAA
>CAZMVK010000139.1:3223-10132 GCA_964569545.1 uncultured Bdellovibrio sp. | reverse complement strand
ATGGATCTCAACTCATCAAACACAACCCGGGCTTCATCCAGTTTAATTTTTGCTGCATAACTAGCACCTACACCTTTTTTATCCGGAGCATATTTTCTTTGCAAAGAAAGTGTTTTCGTTCTCCACTCATCAGTCAGCTTATGTTTGTTTTGTTTTTTATGAACTGCATAAATCCAATAAGCTGACTCAACATTTCTTTCTGGCGTGCCCAATCCAGTCCCCACATACTCTTCATACTTCTGGATTGCCTTAGCAAAATGCTCTTGTTTACGCAAAATTGTTGCTACTGGAAAAATAGCTTCAACTTTTTGTGAAGGTTTTTTTACTTTTTCTTGATAATCTTCATAGTTCTTCATGGCCTCAGTCGGCTTACCAACTGCTTCATATAAAATCGCAGCATTAAAAAGCATGTTCGGCACCAATGGATCTTGACCCATTTCTTGTGCTGCCAATTTGTAGGCCGCAGCCGCCTCTTCCAACTGGCCAGAGTCCTGATATAATTTTGCAATCAAACGACGAGACTTATGCTTCAAAGGCTCAGCTTCTTTTTCTCCAGATTTTAAAACTAATAAATGCAGAGCCAAAGCCTTCGCAATAAATCCAGATCTTTCATAATTGATTGCCGCATTGTAATTGGCTGTCGTTGCCAAATTAGAACGAGGATTTTTCTTTGCAAAAGACTCAAACTGTTGAGCACTGCCTTGATAATCCTTAGCGCCTTCTAGATCTTGAGCTTTTTTAAAGTTTGATTTTTCCAAAACTGCTCGAATATCATCCGCCGCTTTCGAACCAGCAATACCTGGCATCGCAAGCAATTCGCCACCCACTTTTTCTAGGCCGGCATAATCTTTTTTCAGATTAAAAATATCTAATAACAAATTCGCTGAATACTCTGCATATTTAGTTTTTGGGTATTTACCGACGATCTCTTTAAAATATGATATCGCTTGATCGAATTGATTATGCAGATAATACAGACGCCCCACTCGAAATTTCATCTCTGGAACTCGATCTGACTTTGGCACGCGAGCTATATACTCTTGAACGGCTTCAATAAATTTTTCTATACGCGTATCCAAAGCCACTGGCTCTACTGTCTTTCCAACCTTTTTAGAAATTTCTTGTTCGCTTGGCAATGCTTTTTCAGAAGATAAAACCAAGTTCTCAGCGGCTTTCGCATAGAACTTGCTGCCTTGTCCATTATCAACAACCCAACGATACTGAGCGCTGGCTAAATCAAACTTACCCATATCATACAACAATTCAGCAAAATAAAAATGCATGTCTGCAATCATGGCTGCATCTTTAAATTCTTGTAAGTATAACTTGTACCCTTCTAAGGCCAAAGTCTGAGAATATGGCGCACGAGAATTTTGCGCCGTTTGATGCTGTTGCAACACATAAGAACGCATTGTTTGCTCACGCAATTTATAAGAATTTTTTATAAATTCATCATTGCCTTTATTGGTCTGATACCAAGCGCTTTCCACTGAAAAATCTTTCATCCATGAGAAAATCTCTTCGCGAAACTCACGCGATTTTTTTGCATTCGAAAAAGCCTTAACAATTTGAAATTTGTAATCAAATGCTTTTGCTGAGGTCGGAGCTTGCTGAATGAGAAAATTAAACAAATACCGTGTTCCGTTTAAATTACCTTTATCTGAATAATAATATGCAAGTTTTTCCAGATAACCAAAGGCCTTATCACCAACTAAACTTTTGAAATAGGCTGGGGCTTTTTCAGACTCACCAACTTCTGCATAAAACAAAACAATATCTCGCAAGCCTTCGTTGGCTAAACGACCACGATTGAAATTCTTTTTACCCTCAACTTCTGCTTGATCTGGATTTTCTTTTCCACGACGGATCAAAGCTTCCATGGTTTTCAATGCTGCAGCAGAATCTCCTCCGCGGAACAAACACCATGCCATTTTGTATGATGAAAACTCAAAAAGACGATGTTTTTTATATTTTAAAACTTCGGCATAATGAGATTCGGAAATTTTCCATTTTTCGCTTTCAAAATAATACTCTGCCAAAGCAAAATTGGCTTCAACCACATACACACTATGTGGATGTTCTTTCGTTAAACGAGTGTAAAACTGCGTTCCTTTTTCAACATTATTTATTTCATAATAATTATAACCCAAGAAAAACAAGGCTTGATCCATTTTTTCATCTTTTGGAAAATCTCTGACAAACCACTCGTACAATTGAATCGCTTTTTTATTATACTCTTTAGCATCACTCAGATTGAGGGTTGGTTTTACCTTGCGCTGACCCGATTGATATTCTTTCAATGCAATATCAAAAGCACCTTGACGACGGAAATCGATAATTCCCGCCTTCTCTACATACAATTCAGCCAATCGTAACCAAAGTTCTCCACGTCGTGGTGAATTTTTAAATTGCTGAGTCAGCTTGAACAACTCGCCAATTTGCTGATCTGTTATTTTTTCAAGCCGACCTTGATCGCTATCTCCATTTTCATAAAATGCAGATGTTCTTGGCGGCTTGACAGACGACAGGTCTACATTTTTCTCATTACCTTTAAATATATCCTGCCCTGACTCTGGAATCACCATGCTTGTCTTTTGTAATGACAAACCAGAACCACGATCCGCCTGTTTTAAAAACTGACCAATAGTTTTTTTGTTCTCAATATTTTTATTGGCAGAGGAATTTTGCACCACAGCTATTTTGGCAAAAACCAATTTTTCAGCTCCAAAAGTCGCTACAATTATTAATGGCAGAACCAACTTATTCATATTTTACTCGCAACTCTGTTTACCTAAATAATGATAATTACCGATTTCATCCAACCAGTACTCACCATCAAACGGCCAATATTCATATCCATTTTGAATATAAAATTCTCGATTTACTTTCTCATCAATTTGCTGCTCAGAAATATCTTTGCCCGCAATTTTCTTTTTCAACGATTCTTTTTTTCCATTGGTCATTTCATAACGGATAAATCCGACTTGATCGTAAAGATCTGTCAGTTCATTTTTAACAAGAACCATATGATTTCTTGTCATTTCACCAATTGCTACGCGGGTATTTTTAATTCGATTGGATAAAATTTTAGAGGCATAAACACCCAAGCCACCTTTACATATATTTTTATTTGCATCCCATTTTTTACGTTCATCAACCAATTTTCTTAAATATCCGAAAGCTCTTTTAACATCACCTTCGTCTAAAATTTTCTTAGCAACGATATATGGAACCTTGATCCCAGCAACCGTCGTTTTCCCAGACTTGCGAGCCACGGAAACTTTATCTAAATCTAAAAATAATGTATTGGCATCGATATTTGATTTCAGCAGATTAGTGATTGAGTTCTGCACCGGAGAATACGTTTTTTCAAACAAGTCCAAAACTTTTTCCATCTCATCGTACTTACAAATGTATAAATAGACGATCGAGCGCAAAAGCAAAGGCTCTGGCATATAGACATCATCATAATAACTAGAATGTAGTGATTGGAAATTAGAAAGAGCAGAACGAAATTTTGCCGAACGCATGTAAGCCCAACTTTGTTCAAACATAGCCTCATGCCAAGATTCTGTATCTCTCGGAATGTTACGATACCACTCGACGGCATCATCCCACTGTTGTGCTTGATAATAAGTTCTAGCAATAGCCATTTGCACAGCAACACGATTGATGTCGGTCACACTCTTGTTGGCAACTTGATCAAAAAGACTTTTAAAAATCCGCAAGGCTTCAGGCATTCTCTTCGCTTCTAACAAAGCTCGCCCCTGATTGAATTTTGCCTGAGTATAGTAGCGACTGGAAGCTTCCACTCGCGAAAAAGACTGCGCAGCCTCCTCGAATTGAGCATTTTTCATCTTCACTTCGCCTAAACGATAATAAATGATATCTTTATTTTTCTCAGGCAAATCCTGCAATTGAATTTTAGAAATCGCATAATTCAACAAAGTATCATCACCAAGATAATCTGCAGCAAGCATCAATTTTTCAATAGCTAGACGAGTGAATCTGACATCATTGCTACGAATAATATCAACAAATTGAAAGGCCGCAACTTGGTATAATTTAAGTTCTAATAAACTAATACCTAAAGAATATTTCAATTGCGATCGCTCAGCATTGCTACTGGCCTTACGAACCAAAGCATACAATCGCGGAATAGCTTGTTCATAATCTCCATTTTTTACCAATGAAATAGCCTCAAGCGAAGCTCTATCCAATTTAGCTGGAGCCGACACTGCAGAAGAAGATGCTGCTTCTTTTTTTACAGGTGCTTTTGCCGCCACGGCTTTTTTGTTCGCAGCCTGAACTGACGAAACCGCAAGTAGTGAGCTTAAGATACCCACTGTCGTAATCTGTAATATTTGATTTTTCATTTTTTTATTTCTTTTTATACTGGTCATCGGTAATTAGCCTCCGGAAAGAAAAAGCTCGCCCCAAAGCTCAGCATAATATTATTAAACGTTTGAGCTGTACCATTTGTTGGCGTGGCGTTGACCATGTTCCAAGTAAAATCCCAACGCAAACCAAAACCTTTTGAAACACCATAAACTTGTCCTGTGCCCAAATGAATAGTGCTGCCACCGGTTCCGTTATCTACTTGTGTGGTTCCTCCACCTACGGCAAAGTACATATCAAATGGAACAATTCGACGGTTGAGCATTCCCATTTTACCGTAAATTGGCGACCATACAATCGAAGCTCCGTAATATGCTTTTGATGTGATAATGGAATCGGTATTGACACCATTTTCATCATGCAATTCTTTAATTGCTTCGCGCTGTGAATTTGATAGAGCATCAGCTTGCAATTCTAAACCCCAAGCTTCTGTAAAATTATATGATAATCTCGCATCGCCACCCGCACTGAAATACCAAGGATCATTCATAATCCCAGTTAAACCTGCAAAAAATTGGAAACGTTTTGTTTTTGGTAAAAACCTTTTTTGTATGATTGAAATTTCACTGAAAGGTGCCAATCGACCAAGACCAGAAAAATCTTCTAACTTACTTGGTGCTGATCTTTGTTTTTGTTCAACCTGACGATTTTCTTTTTTTGCTTTGCTCTCGATTTCATTTTCAATTTGGTCGATGTCTTTAGACGCCGCCTCTGGCAATGGCTCATTGGGATTGTATGCACTGTTTATATCAACATTGCCCACAGCTGGATCTTCAGCAGTTTGCGCCTGAGCTTTCATCGAGGTGCCCAGTAACAACAAAACAGTAGCTAAAATAGCAACTGTTTGTCTGACACCATTATGAGTTGAATTTAAAAATAACTTCATGTCGTCCACCCATCAAAACAAAAAGGAATAAACAATAACGATAATAGTTCCCAAGCCCCACTTGTCTTTAAAATCAGAACCCGTTGGCAACGGCTGACTCTTCTGCATGCGCCCTTTTAGAAACGGACTTGGAGACTGTGAGTATTGCAATTTAAAATCTGCTCTTAATGCCGAGTTTTTGCTGAAATAAAACTTTTGCCCAACGCCGCCATCGAAACCATAATACTTTTTATGATCATAGCCAGTGATGCCAAGACCGAAGATTGGATAAGTCGATAGATTGACAACACCTTGCTTGGTGACGCTGATCTTGCCATAAAATACTTTCCACTCATAATGACCAAAAACTGAATAGTTAATTGATGGCGAACGATTGAAATCTAAATTATTAGGACTGGCAGATAAATCATCTGTGTATTGATTATTCAAACCACTGACCCATTTGGCATAATTTAAAACAAATGCCGAAGTTTCACTCCAATGATAACCTAAATTAAAGCCATATTTATTCTGACTGCGAATAGGCTCAAGAGTGTTCCAGCCTAAGTAGACACCCAATTCAATTTTTTTTTCAGTAACAATATTACGGCTTCGCACACTGTCTGGCCGATCAAATTTGGGCAGAACAGATTCTAAAGCCAACTCTTCTTGAGGGACTTCAACCACTTCTGCATGAGCGGATGAAAACAAAAGAATTGCTGGCAAAATAATAAACAAGATTTTTTGAGATGAGCGCCTGTTAGGAAATAGAATATTTTTCATGGTGTTCATACTCTCTATTGTGGACAACGAACAACGTCCTGAGCAAGAGATGAACACTAGAATTTAACAAAACACAGACTTAGGTCGTATTTATACTTTACTTTTATTTAGCAAAAGATCGTGAATATGAATCACACCAACAGGCTTCAAGTGATTTTCAGATTGCGAGTCCAGGACAAAAAGCAAATTGATACGGTACTGCTCCATCATAAATAAAGCTTTTTCTGAGATCTCATTGGCATCCACTGTTCGTGGATTTTTAGTCATCATATCAGCTGCAACACCATCCAAAGGTTTTTCCGCATGCTCTAAACACCGACGGATATCTCCATCAGTAATAATACCGATCAAATCACCTTTTTCATCGACAATGCCAGCTCCACCACGAGTTTCTTTTTGGCTCATCAAAGAAAAAACCATACGCAAGGGAGTGTCTTTAGTGCACAAAACAAAACCGTTTCCGGTATGCATATTTTCTTTCACACGGCTCAACTTAAACCCAAGCTTGCCACCTGGATGGTTTTCAGCAAACTGTTCGACACTAAATCCCTTACTCTCCATCACCGCCATCGCCAAAGCATCACCCATTGCCAATGTTGCCGTTGAGCTTGCGGTCGGCGCCAAATCCAAAGGACATGCTTCTTTATTTACAGAAATATCCAATGTGACAACTGCCACATTCGACAAACTACTCTGCAAAGATCCAGTCATCGCAATCAAAGGAATTTTTTTACGAGTAAGATAAGTCAAAATAGATTTCAACTCTGGCGACTCACCACTGTAACTGATCGCAATCACCACATCATGAGTGCCGATAACCCCAAGATCACCATGAGAGCTCTCTGCAGGGTGAACAAACAAGG
>CAZMVK010000139.1:0-3213 GCA_964569545.1 uncultured Bdellovibrio sp. | reverse complement strand
ATGACCTTGCCCTGGCAGTTTTCAATCATCTCAACGGCTTTGACAAAATTTTCATCCAAACGATTTTTAACATCTTCGAGCGCTTGAGCTTCGATTTTTAGAACGTCACGAGCTCTAGCTAAAACATCTATTTTCACGATTGAACCTCTTTATATTTCAAACAGGCTTTTACAAAATGAGTAAACAATGGATGTGGATCCAATGGTTTAGATTTAAATTCTGGGTGAAACTGCACACCAATAAACCAAGGATGATCGGCAAGCTCTATCATTTCTACCAAATCTCGCTCGCGACAAATTCCGGAAGCAATCATACCATTTTTCTCGAACAAAGATTTGTACTTGTTATTAAAT
Organism: uncultured Bdellovibrio sp.; assembly: GCA_964569545.1. Classification (GTDB taxonomy): domain Bacteria; phylum Bdellovibrionota; class Bdellovibrionia; order Bdellovibrionales; family Bdellovibrionaceae; genus CAZMVK01. The sequence goes on along the minus strand of CAZMVK010000139.1, from coordinate 2,860 downwards.
TCAAAACGATGACGATGGCGCTCGCTGATATTTGAATTTTTATAAACCTGAAAAGCTCTGGTTTGCGGTTTTACAAAACAAGGATAAGCACCCAAGCGCATCGTGCCGCCTTTGTTTTGAATCGAACGTTGCTCACTCATAATATCAATAACAAAATTTCCCGTACGTTTACTTTCATCATGCCACTCTCGACTGGTGGCATCTTTAATCCCACAAACATGGCGAGCAAATTCAATAGCGGCCAACTGCATGCCATAACAAATACCAAAAAATGGAATTTGTTTTTCGCGTGCAAATCGAATCGCAGAAATTTTACCATCCACACCGCGCGAACCAAAACCACCGGGAACTAAAATTCCACTGACATCACTCAAAGATTGCGAAATGTTTTTGTCATTAATTTTTTCAGAATCGATATAAACAATATCCACCTGACTTGAATTGGCGATACCACCATGAACAAGAGCTTCGTTTAAAGATTTGTAAGACTCTTTTAAATCAACGTACTTGCCAACAACAGCAATTTTCACCGTTTTGCTTGGATGCAAAACAGTGCGGACGATATTTTCCCATCCACGCAATTGATTTTTGCGGCTGTCAGCTTTGATTCCCAAACGTTGCAAAACCAAAGCATCTAATTTTTCTTTATGTAATGTCAGTGGCACCTGATAAATCGTCGGCGCATCTGGCGCACTGATGACATGTTCTGGTTTGACCGAACAAAAAAGAGCGATCTTACCTTTAACACTGGCATCCATTGTTTTTTCAGTTCGACAAATTAAAAAATCTGGCTGCAAACCAATCTCGCGCAACTCTTTGACCGAGTGTTGGGTCGGCTTGCTCTTCAACTCGCCAGCCGCAGCAATGTATGGCACATAGGTCACATGAATTAATAATGAGTTTTCAAAACCAACATCGACACGCATTTGTCTGATAGCTTCCAGAAACGGAAGACTCTCGATATCACCGACAGTTCCACCAATTTCAACAATAATAACTTCTGAACCTTGAGCGGCCTCATAAACACGAGCTTTGATTTCATCTGTCACATGAGGAATAACTTGAACTGTTCCACCCAAATAATCCCCACGTCTTTCGCGAGAAATCACGGCATCATAAATCTGCCCAGTAGAAACACTGTTTGAACGCGACATTTTAGATGAAGCAAATCTTTCATAATGCCCCAGATCCAAATCTGTTTCGGCACCATCTTCAGTGACGTAAACTTCGCCGTGCTGAAATGGCGACATCGTTCCTGGATCCACATTGATATATGGATCAAATTTCATCATAGTGACTTTGACACCTTGAGCTTCTAATAAAGCAGCAAGACTGGCTGCTGACAATCCTTTACCAATCGAAGAAACAACACCACCAGTGACAAAAATAAATTTTTGTTGAAACTTTTTTTTCGTGGTTTTAGACGTCGATACTTTAGCTTTGTTTACCAATGTTTTTTTACTCGCAATTTTTTTAGCCATTACCAACCTCTTTCGCGCAATATTTTTTCAACAGTCGCAACATCTTCCGGAGAATCCACTCCCCAGCTACGGCCTTCAACAACAATGACTTTGATTTTTTCACCAAGATACAAGGCACGCAATTGCTCTAAGCTTTCCGCTTTTTCAATCTCAACAGGAGCAGTCTGACAAAATTTTTGCAAAAACTTTTTACGATAGGCATACATTCCCATGTGTTTCAATGGCCCACCGGCGACATCGGCTGTGAATGCAAGTCTCGAATACGGAATTGCAAAACGACTAAAATAAATCGCATTTGAATTTTGATCCAACAAAACCTTGACCGAATTTGCCGATTGCAGCTCAATGTCCGTCAATTTATGAGCCAGAGTGCCCATCTGTAAATTTGGATCCAGCAAAAAAGGTTCGATCAAAGCATCGATGTGGCCTGCTTCGATCAAAGGTTCATCACCCTGAATATTAACAATCACATCACAATCAAGTTTTTCAGTTGCGGCCCAAACGCGATCTGTGCCCGAAGGCAAATCCGAATCCGTCATAACAACCGAAGCCCCGGCTTTGCGAGCTTCATCAGCTATTCGATTATCGTCTGTCGCCACCCAAACCTGTTGTATTTTTTTTGAACGTAAAGCTCCGCGCACAACATGTGAGATCATGCTCTGCCCGGCGATCAAGGCCAATGGTTTTTCAGGAAACCGAGTCGAAGCCAACCTTGCTGGAATCACACCGATGACAGGCTTCACTGATCACCTTTGGGATTATAATCTTTGATCCAACGGCGAAAGATAAATTCTTCCAACTCATCCAGACCTTGTTTTTCTTGCGATGAAATGACGTAAACATCATCGACACCAGATTTTTTTTTCAGTTCTTTCAATCGATTTGCTTTTTCTTGTTTGCTGCATTTATCAGATTTAGTCAGCACAAGGCATATTGGCTTATCAATACTGTAACAAAATTGTTTTAACATCTCTTCTTCTTGAGCCCAATCTCGTCGGATATCCATCAACAAAACCAAACCTTGAAGATTTTCTCGTAATGACAAATAATTTTCGATCATCCGAGTCCACTCTTTGATCTCATCACCACCGCGAGCCGCAAATCCATAACCAGGCATATCTGTAAAACGATAATGTGCACCAAAATCAAAAAAATTCAGCAACCTGGTTTTACCAGGTTCTTGACTGACTCGAGCAACCTTGGATCCTCCCAAAGCATTCAGCAAAGAAGATTTACCAGAATTAGATCTGCCCGCGACAGCAACCTCTGGGCGATCCGGAGCTGGATAGTCTTCAGCAAAAACAGCACTTCGTACATATTTCATTTTTATCATCGAGTAAACCTACTCTTCTCTTTTGAGAAGAGCAAGCTCCTCACAG
>CAZMVK010000138.1:0-10133 GCA_964569545.1 uncultured Bdellovibrio sp. | reverse complement strand
CAATTATTTGTTCCGTAATTGGCTTCCAGAAAATGGCCGATAAATTCGATGTTACAATAAAAAACAATGCCATTGATTCAGAACGAAATATCGCGACTAATGGTGGAAGATGTGGCTCAAAAAAAGGAAAGGTATCTCCTCCAAGTTCTGACACAAACAAAACAGACGATGCTGCTTCTGTTTAAATGATAAAAGATTAGTAATGATTACATTCTTGAATCACAAAAAGCTTCGAATGATTCTTATTAGTATAGGATTATTGATGCTATTAATTTGCATAAAATACGGGGCAAAATACATGACTTTATCTAAAGAACATAAAACTATCTTGGTATTTATGAGTGCAGCACCATATTCAGCCGATCCATTAGAGTATGATTCTTTCTACCATCACTTGGCATTTGGATCTGTTTTTGGAAATTTAGTTAGTCAGTATCGATCAGGCGAGCATACTCCTGAAATTGCAAAATCATGGATTGTTAATAACGATCATACAGAATGGACTTTTACATTCAGGAAAAATTTAACTTACTCTGATGGGTCCGCATTAACACCAAAATCTTATGAAGCAGCACTCGTTCGAATGGCTAAAATAATGAAAGCACGTAAGTCTAATTCTGGTGTTTTCGAACACATTGTTGGATTTGACCATCTAATGGAAGATTCTGAACATATAGCCGGCTTAATTTCTACCGAAAATAATTTAACATTTAAATTAAACATCTCTACGCCTCAATTGTTGGATAAAATTAGTTTTGGTTTATATTCTGCCGCTCATCCGTCAATGTTTGACTCTCGTTCCTTAAAATGGGTTGTCGACAAAAAAAATATTGTTTCCAGTGGTCCATATAAAATAATAGATTGGACTAGTGACCATTTAATTTTAAAACTTAGAGAAGACTATCCAAAAGAACTTATTCACAACAAACCACTGGATAATATTGAGATATTTTGGGGCAAGGAATTACACCCAAAATCAAGTGTCGATATTGTTATGGGCTCTGAACACAGCGAGGCTCCACATAAAGATTATGTGCTTCAAGGTGGAGCGCCATCTGATATAGATTTCATGAGAGTTCTCAATTGGAAAAATAAAAATAGTCTTTTTTATAGCCGGAAAAACAGAATCGCATTCCGTAAAATATTTTATGATTTTTTTGAAAAAAATAATAAAAAAATAATACGTTCGTTTTTTCCTCTCATCATTAAGGGCGTTAAAGAACTTGCAGATCCTGCATTTGAACAATTTGATATTAGTAATAATTATTCGATTAAATTTCCCATTTACCCTGAACCCGTTTTTCACAACAGCTCAACACATGATGAAGTTGAGGCCATATTATTTGGCGCAAATGCTCTCGGAATTAAAGTTAATCGTACACCATTAGACTTGCAGGTTCTTTTTTCTGATATAGCGAATAATGTTTCAAATCCAACTTGGGACATCGTTAGATATGGCACCGGTATTTTAGCTTCTGAACCAGAAAACGATATCAAGTTTATGTTCAAATCAAAAGAGGGCATTTTATTACCAGACGAAACTGGTGAAATTTTAAAAGAATTAGAAAAATCACCTTTGAACATTCAAAGGATTAATGAATTATTATGGGAGCAAGGATTGATTTGGCCGGTAAAACATTTTGCTTCGGGACTGTGGGCAAGGCCTGATTTGGATTTTTCTCAAATCAATCTTATCCTGCCGCCAACAAAATTTCAGTGGATCGGTTGGAAATAAGTTGCAATCAGCCTGCACCATTAAAGTATAGATCAATACTTGCTGATGCCGGTGGGCCTGTTCAGAAAATGTTATGCGCTGAGATTGCCGCAGCTAATGGGCAATCCCTCGGAATTCAATATTTCCTGTTCTAAAAACTCAACAAACTTAGGATTAATTTTTTTTAAATGTTCTAATAACATAAGCTACTGTGTTCTAATCAATTCAAACTGAGGATAAAGCGTTGTAGAGGGTAATGATTTTGGATCAAAGGTTGAGGAGACAAACCATTTTTCAGAGTGATGTAGAATGGGGATAACAATTGCTTGGTCGAACAGTAATTGATTGAATTTTTCTATAGTACTTGCCCCCATTGACGATCCTGTTTTAATTCCGTCTGCAACCATACGGCAGATTTCATCATCTAAATCAGGGAAATTTACTCCTAATTTTGAACAAAACATCATTTTAAGTGCCATATAGTCTGGATATGCCCCAATATCTACAGACGAAACTCGCGCATCAAAATATGTATTTGAATCAGTTTTTTTAAACCATTCTTTATCATTTTGAGTTCGACTTAAAAGCTCAAACGATATGCCGGACCCATCAAGTGCGATTGTAATTATCTCCTTAAAGGTATCTATTTCCTGAGGGGTGTATGTTGCTCTTTCTAATGCAAAAGTTAAATTATTTTGTCCTGGAGCTGTTTTATATTTGCCTATAGTATTTTCTGAAACAGTGGTTTTCGCAGAAGGATAAAAATAGTTAGATTTTACCATTGTTGGATAAAGATTTCTTACACGATTTAGAAAAATTTTTCTATTTTCAATATTCTTAAAAAAGCTATTTTTATACGGGCTAAGCACAAAGCCCTCAAAGCGAGTGGGTGGGCTTAAAATCCAATATCCATTATCACGCGATTCTTCTTTTGCAAAAAATGGCATTTTAACAATAACTGGGTGATCATTTATTTCATTGGCGGCATTAAAATTAGAAAAACTAATATGCACTTCAGTAAATGACTTTGTGTCAGCAGTGAACCATTCCGGTCTAAGCTCTAAAGTTACATTATTTTTTTCAAAGTTTTTAATTTTATATGCACCTGATGAGATAATTTTTCCGTCAAGATTTTCTCTCCAAAGGCCAAAGTAGGGCATGCGAAGCAGTTCAAGTAAATCACCTGGATTTTCATCAAAAGTAAATTCAAGTTTATTGTCATCAATTACGGATAATCCAGTTAAAAAAGTTTCATCTTTTTTTACAAAGTCTTGCCAGCCGACCAAATGATCAAACATGATGACTGAACCGCGATGACTGTACTCTTTTAGGTTTTGTATTAAATTTATTTTAATTAGTTCGGCATTGATGGCTGCCCCATCTTCACAATAAAGTCCCTGGCGTATTTGAAATATCCACCTTTTTTTATTTTCAGAAACGAACCAGCTTTCTGCTAAATAGGGCTCAAGCCGACCAGACAATCCAAATTTTACAAGTGTTCCAATTAGGGCATTCAGAATAAGCTGATTGTTAGAAAAATCAGAGTCTTCTTTTTTTAAAGAAAATTGTGTTAAATTCGTGTCAGAAACCGCAATTTTGAATTGCATGTTAAGGCGTGAACGATCGCTCATTAAGTGAACTTTGAACTTCTTGACTAGGGTCAAGCTTGCGAACAACTAAATTAAAGTAAATAATATTAATATAGTGATTTTTAACTGAGCTAGAGCTTATATACACAGAGCCTCCGATTTGTATGTCAGACTTAATGTCGAATCTCATAAGCTGTCAATGCGCAGACTGCGAATATATTTTCATTACTGTCCAATTTGAAGTCATTTTTTAAGAACTTGCTCTAAAAAAACTGATTCTAGACTTTGAAGTTTATGGATATGGCCTGCTTATTATGATTTTTTATTAAAATAAACAAAGGACAGAAAAAATATTCTATCTAGCAGAAGTTACAACATTGAATAAAATTAAAATTAACTCATGACATTCGCTCGTTGCTGCCCTAAAAACGGGGTCAATCTAACTATCGTAAAAGGGTGGGCATATGAAGAAATTATTTATAGGCATGTTAGCAATTATTTGTTCCGTAATTGGCTTCCAGAAAATGGCCGATAAATTCGATGTTACAATAAAAAACAACGCCATTGATTCAGAACGTAATATCGCAACAAACAGTAGAAATGGCTCTGTTAAAAAAGAAAAGAAAATCATTGATCCTAGCAAGCAAAATATAAACGATCCGATCGTTTAGACATTGCTCGGCTGGTGATAACTAATATGATTTGCAAAAAGTATCTCTTTCGACCAATCACGCTGGCCTTGTTTTTGTTAATAGCATTTTTATTTTTAATAAAGACTTGGTATGATAACGACATGGGAACTATACATCCAAATAGAATATACGTACTTTTACACTCACCACCTTATTCGGCCGATCCGATGCAATATGACTCTATTATTCACCACGTGGCCTTTGGGTCTATTTTGGGAAATTTAGTTAGTCAGTATAAACTTGGAGAATATACACCAGAAATTGCTAAATCTTGGACATCTAACTCCACCCAGACAGAGTGGGTATTTACTTTTCGGGAAAATTTAACCTATTCTGATGGATCCACTTTAACTCCAATTTCATACGAGCAGTCGTTACTTCGATCTGCAAAAATTATGAAGACTAAGAATTCAAAGTCGGGAGTTTTTGAACATATAATTGGTTTTGATCAGCTTGACAGTTATTCTAAAAATTTACCTGGATTGATATCAACCCCAACAACATTGACATTTAAATTAGATACGCCAATGCCTCATTTTTTAGATAAAATTAGCTTTGGTCTCTACGCAGCAGCCCATCAATCGATGTACGAGTCTACAACTGGCAAGTGGCTTGCTGAAAAAAATATTGTTTCAAGTGGACCTTATAAAATCGTCGAATGGACAAACGAACATTTGCTTTTAAAACTAAGGACTGATTATCCTCAAGAAATAGTTCATAAAAAGCCAATCAACGAAATTGACATCTCTTGGAATAAGTCTTCAAATTTAAAATCTACTTTTGATATTATTCTTGGATCAGAATTATCTGAACTTCAAAACAATAATTTAACACTACAAGCTGGCGCCCCTTCAAATATATTTTTTGTACGTATATTGAATTGGAAAAATAAAAACAGTGTTTTTTTCAACAAGAAAAACAGACTGCTATTTCGCAATGAATTTTATAAATTACTTGAAAAAAACAACCTCAAGCCAACGCGTTCGTTTTTTCCGTTAATCATCAAAGGAGTACAGGAGCTTGTAGATATTGATTCTAACGGTTTTGAATTCGAAAACTCCAATCATTCAATAACAATATTTACAGAAAAAAATCAAAATACGAACACCCCAATAGTTGAAAAAATCGAAGAATTATTATCGGTTAGCTCGAATAAATTTAAACTTCAAATAAATACATTGCCTATTAATTTTCAGAAAATTTATTCAGATTTGGAAAACAATATAACTTCTAACGATTGGGACATTGTAAGAGACAGCACCGGTATTTTAGCATCTGAACCAGAAAACGATATCAAGTTTATGTTCAAATCAAAAGAGGGCATTTTATTACCAGACGAAACTGGTGAAATTTTAAAAGAATTAGAAAAATCACCTTTGAACATTCAAAGGATTAATGAATTATTATGGGAGCAAGGATTGATTTGGCCGGTAAAACATTTTGCTTCGGGACTGTGGGCAAGGCCTGATTTGGATTTTTCTCAAATCAATCTTATCCTGCCACCTACAAAATTTCAGTGGATCGGTTGGAAATAATTTGTGATCAGCCTAGCACCATTAAAGTACAGATCAATACTCGCTGATGCCGGCGGTCCCGTTCAGAAAATGTTATGCGCTGAGATTGCTGGAGCTAATGGTAAAACATCCTATGAGGCGGCAGCATATCTAAAACTAGAACTTCGCCCGGATGATCTTATTGAAAATAAACTTTATGGAAATCCCGATGGCACTGGCACAGACAATTACAAATCAATTGCCTGCTACAAAGCAATTTCTGAGGCCTTAGAGCGTTGGGCATATTATGAAACTTGCAATGGCGTAAGTCATAACAATTATGGATTTGATATCGACCCGACAACAACTGGCATGGCGGCATTCCCGGGGCTTACAAAAAATGCAGCACGCAGCATTGCCTTTCAAGAGGCTCTTGAGAGGTGGGCCTTGGTGGAGTGGTGGCTCGGAAATTTGCAGTCAACATCTGTATCGACCACTCATTTACCTAATTTAGTAATTACGATTCCAAACGTCGGCTCTGTCGCCATTATATGGCAACAGCTTCAAGAATTTGCTGATGTCACGGCCTATGGTTTTGCTGGCGGCAAAAACATAAAACAGGCTATTTCAAAAGCTCAAATTGAGTTAGATCGAAACATTTTTCTGCTGAATAACTACTTTAGAAATTCTAATCGAATGGATGTTAATCAGTTTCATATACAAGAACAAAGAGTTCTTTGGTTCGCCAGTCCCGAAGGCCATAATTCTTTTTTAAATCGAGTTTCAGATTCACAACAAAAATCAGAAATAATACATATTCCAGAGTTGATATTAGATCAAAGTATTGACGGTCCTTGGAATTCATATGCAACAGCTTGGCGCTGTTTGTTTAAAGCTACAACTCCATTTGCTGCCAATGAAAATCGATTAGATTTTTTCATGTTTTAAAAAAAGAATTTATTTAAGGATTTTCGGACACGAGAAACGAAGGTAAGATTTAGCAGAGTCAAAATGATGTTGATGAATGTCGATTATTCGCAAAGATCCGATTTAAATAATACAACCGGATCTTTGCCAATGTGTAAGATTAGAAAATTACTTTAAACATTTAAATGTTTTATTGCGGATATCTTCAAGCTCTGCAGGATTCTGAGCATAAGTATCTGTGACATACTTGCTGGCACTTTGCAAAAGTGCTTTTTTAGCAGTTGCACTTGTCGTTGCACGATATCTTTTTTCTTGTGGCCTTAGATCTTGCAAAACCATTCGCAAAGTTTGATTACGTGAAAGACTGGATTGTTCTTGCGGTTCCAATTGCACTTTACTGAAACCCGGCCAGTAAACCAAAGTGTTTGAAACAACTGAGCCATCAGACCCGCCGTTGCCAATATAAACCATCGCTGAACTGATTGAAGGGCCACCACAAAGCATTCTAACTGCACCTTGCCAACAATATTCAACCAACACAACGCCCTGGCTTCTAAATATAGACTGTACCATTTTTCTAAAATTATAATACTGAGGTTCAACCATATAACGAACAGTATCTCGAGTAAAATGACGACCAGCCATCAATGCCGCTGCTCCAGACGAATTCAATACATTCTCAGCCAACAACGCATTGATCGTCTCTTGCTGAACAACAACTGCAGATGAGGAACTAAAATACTTTGTCCCTGGTCTGAAAGTCATTTCCATCATTGATGTACCAAAATTCATTCCTGAATCCGCAGCAGCACCTGGCGAAGACGCAAATGGATCCACCGCCAAATACAAACCAAGACCAGCATTTGACAAATAAGTGTTGTGATTATTTAAATCCCAAAACTGCCAACTAGCACCTGCGGCTCGATCACGAACCACACCATATCTGTTGGAAGATTTGGAATAGATCTTATCGATTGATCTAAATCCATCGTCCTGCAACCAAAAATAGTGATACATTCTTGTTTCTCTTGGCAGAGCAATTATCGCTTTGGATAAATCTCTTGCTAATAAATCCTGAGAAACCCCAGCGTTTGCTGAAAATGAAATCAACAAACAATACAATACCCCACTGATCTTAATAGACGCACCCAGCGCCTTAAGACGTGCTTGACCCAAATTTTTCATACGTGTGCCCCCCATAGGCAAGCACACTTGTATTATAGCTATTTATAAATTGAAAACTAAATTAGACAAAAAACGTCACAGTCTGTAGACGTTTCTTGATCGTCAAAACTTTTGACAGGTAATTATGATAATAATTAATCTCACTGCAAATTTGTATTTATTGTTTATTTAAATAAGATACAGATTGGCATTGAAAATCTAGTTCTTTGCCTTGCTCAATTTTCGTCGAACATCTCTCTAAAAAATTAAGCATTGATTCAATACTATCATAGGTTTCACCTATATAAGCATCCACTGGTTCTTGCATATCAACTTGCAAATCTCCAGCTGGTGCAAAAGGCAAATCAAAGTTTTGTAAAATCAGATCTTGAATAGCTCTTGAAGTACGACCATTACCATCTGCGAATGGGTGAATGGTTACAAACCATTTTTGCACAACTGCAGAAAGCTCAATTGGAGAAATCACAGGTGTTGCCGCCGCATATCTCTGAAAATTATAGCGTACAAATGCTTGCAACCATTCAATATGTTCTTTCACATCCATCGAAGATGAATACGCCACAAAGTTTCCTCGACCTTCTGAACATCTATCATTAGTTAATTTTAAAGGTACAACCATATTTGCTGTCTTTGAGAATCGACCAACAGCCTGACTTATTGCTTCAACTAATGAAAAACCAGCTTGCTTCTCCCAAGCCAATTGATACTGATGAACAGAGTCTTGTGATCTAGATAATATTTTTTGATTTGTTGCATATTCAAAAATCGAACAGAATCCAACCTTATCATCAAACCATGAGCGATACTCACCTGGTCGCTTATAACGATCCGTATTGGGGTCTTTCGTATTTAACTTACCATCTGTCAGTAGAATTTTGTTTATATGAGAAATGAATTTTTTGTCGAACCCTTTTTTCTCTGCTAATTTTTTTTCTAATACGCCCTTGCCGCTGTCTCCAGAAAAAAGCTGAGACATTCCCTCACTCCAAACCAACCATGTGGCTGGAGCTGGTTGATAGATAAATAGCGGTGCTTTTTTATTTTCTAAAGCATTTGAATCCCAAGTATACCTATCAATAAATCTTAAAGCCTTGTACTCTGCAACATCTGTAACATCCAATTTGTGTTTTCGATAAATCTCTCGAACTTTGACATAACGATCTTGAATTGCACAATCACGCTTAAAATTTTTAAGGAGATCATCACACGCCATTGTCACAGGGGAATAAAACGCAAATCCTATTAAAAATAGTGAGACAAGATTCTTATTCATCAATTCGTCCTTTGTTTACATAGTAAAAATGAATCCGCTAATCAGTAAGCAAGAATGCTTATGCAAGATATGCCAAACCCAGTAATCAATATAAACAAATTGGCTGAATTAAAATGTCAAAACAATCGACAAAGTGACATTTAACCGTGTCACTTTAGGTTTTACCAACGAATCAGCGCGGCACCTGAATAATCACAAGCATGAGAAAATCCAGAAAGACAAATCAACTGACCAGTTTGAATTTTTTTATTTTTAAGCGCTTCCGCCAAGGTCACAGGAATTCCAGCTCCAAATAAATTGGCGTATTTCTCAAAGGTATCCAAATGTTTTTCTTTCGGTAACATGACGGCTTCACGCCAGTTACGCAAAAAATTTGTATTTGGCTGATTGGTAATTAAATAATCAATATCCGTTGTTTTAACTTTAATATCACCGCATGCCTTGTAAACCATCTCTGGTACGGCTTTGTTTCCGCGCGCCACTATCATTGCAGATTTATCTTCATTAAAATCAATACGACCAGAGGCCGTTCTTGATTCCCACCATTTGCGACCGTTAAAATCACCATACATATCTTCCGAATACTGTGGGAAATTTTTGAATTCCATAGCTAAAATGGGACGGTCATCCGTATTGTTCACATAAGCTACAGCAAATCCATCACCAGGAATCGCAGCCTGTGCTAATTGCCGAGTGTCCTCTTGAGCGAATATACGGCCACCCGCAGTTTGACCAACGCAGATCAAAGCACTTTTGGCTTTACCAGCTTCAAAATATGTTTTTGCAACATCCAACAAATACAAAAATGAAACACATCCCGTATTATGCATGTCAAAAATCCATTTTGCCTGACCTTGAATTTTTTTATTTACAACAGCTCCACATCCCGTGAAAGACTCATCAGGAATTGAAACATTCGTCAAAATCATATCAACATCTGATTGTGGATCTAAATTTAATCGCGAAAAAATATTTTGCGCGGCCTGAGCAAAATAATCCGAAGCCATTTCTTCTCGTTCCATATGTCTTCGTTCTATGGTTCCTGAAAACATTCTATTTTTTTGACGAGCTTCTTCTTCGCCAAAATAATCATTCAATACAACTTTTTTAGGCATCACCGCTTCTACATCAATCAAACTGATACTCATAAATTAACCTTTCAACTCTTCAGCCAAGGGGCCCATCGGCAGATTGTTCGCATGACGATATTCTAAAATAGTTTTTAAATTGGCCAATTCAACCATATGCCCTGCATAGAAA
>CAZMVK010000137.1:0-10150 GCA_964569545.1 uncultured Bdellovibrio sp. | reverse complement strand
TATAAAAAATATCTTCAAGAGTCACTTTAGCTTGAGGCGCGGCAGCTCTGCGCACTTGTTCGCGACGAATCTGTACCACTTCTTCAGCGATTTTTTCATCCCGAACAACGTCAAATTTATCACCAGCAAGTGGAGTTCCATCCAGACCCAAAACCTCAACAGGCATTCCAGGTAAGGCTTCTTGAACTTTTTCGCCACGATCATTGGTTAAGCTTTTCACGCGACCCACAACCAGACCAGCAACAATATGCTGACCAATTTTCACTGTTCCATCTTGCACCAAAAGTGTTGCCACATTTCCGCGACCTTTTTCAAGGCGAGACTCAATCACCGTTCCATTTCCTGGACGATCAGGATTGGCTTTCAGCTCAGCTACCTCAGCTAATAAATGAATTCGCTCTAACAACTCTTTGATACCTGTTTTTTTCAAAGCAGAAACACCAACAAATATTGTTGATCCGCCCCACTCTTCAGGAACCACTTCATATTCTGTCAATTGCTGCTTGATACGATCCGGATTCGCACCTGGCTTATCCATTTTGTTTACTGCAACGATCATTGGTACACCCGCTGCCTTAGCGTGATTGATCGCTTCTGCAGTTTGAGGCATCACACCATCATCAGCCGCAACTACGATCACTGCAATATCAGTGACGTTTGCACCACGAGCACGCATTGCTGTGAAAGCTTCGTGGCCCGGAGTATCTAGAAATGTAATAATATGATTGTCTTCGGTTTTAACTTGGTATGCTCCGATATGCTGAGTGATACCACCAGCCTCACCCTGAGCAACATTGGCATTACGAATCGCATCCAACAAAGATGTTTTCCCATGATCGACGTGCCCCATGATTGTCACCACTGGTGGTCTGACGATTGGCTTGGCATCTAAATCACCAAATGCCGTGTCTCCCATAACTTCTTCAGCCGACTTGAATGAGTTTACTGCCTCAAAACCCAAATCAGGAACAACCAAGGCTACCGTATCAAAATCTAAATTCATAGTCATGTTGGCCATCACGCCATTTTTTATTAAAACTTTAATCAACTCTGGAGCTTTAATTCCCATTTGCACAGCAAGCTCTGCAACCTTAATACTTTGATTGATTTTCAACACGCGCTTAGAAGCCTTAGGCTTTGTAATTTGCGTGTGCATCGCAGGGCGAGACAACATGCCTTTTTTCTTTTTAGGTTGGAAAACCATCTCACGTTTACGAAATTCAGCCGCATCAAAATGTTTAACCGCTTCTTCTTCGTGAGTTTGACGACCATTAGTTTCTGCAGGTGCAGCAACTTTATTACGTCGTTTGTCTTCTTTTTTACGATCAAACTCGGTACTCTGTTCTTCAAATGGAATCACATCAGGAATAGTTGAAGCTTGTACAAATCCTGTACGCAAATGTCCTTTGTTCCTTTGTTGCGAAGCCGCACCACCTGGACCACCAGACGATTGCATTGGACGAGCACCGCCACCTGGGCGATCTCCGCCGCCACCAAATCTTGGGCCAGATTGCTGCGGTTGAGACACTCGGCTTAAATCCATACGGCCAATAATATTTCTACGTGGCGCTGGATTGCTGGCAACACCACTGTTACCAATAGAAACTTCTTTTTTACGAGCAGCTGCTGGAGCTGCCGGTGTCGGAGCTGGTGTTGCCACCGTAGCAGCAGCAGGAACATCCACTTTAGCTGGAGCCGATGCTTGCGCTGGAGTCGCAACAACAGTCGCAACCTCTGTTTTCACAACAGGAGCTACTACCGTTTCTGTTTTAGCTGGTTCTGTTTTTTTCGCAACCACTTCAGGCATTGCTACTTTTGGTGTTTGCACCTTCTGAACTGGAGGTTCTTCAACATGTACAACTGGCACTTCTTTAATTTCAGCAACAACTTCAATATCAGCAGCTTCATGCAAATCGACTTCTGCTGCCTCTTTGGCTAATTCTTTTGTGTTTTCTTCTGCTACTTTTGATTTTCTTCTAACAACCGAGGCAATGGCAGGGGCCACTGCTGGAATCGCGACAGGTGCCGCAACTTTAACTGCTACCTTAACAGCTGGCTTTGCCGTACTTGTCGGCTTGACCGCAGGCGACGGTGTTGCTGCTGCTGCTTTTTTACGAGCGGCTGGCTTTTTTTCAGCATTGGAATTATCCGCTGATTTTTCAGGATGACTTAGTTTTACTTTGATTTGATCAAGAACTGTTGGCTCCAGCTCAGCCATGTGAGATTTCACCGGCAACTGCCATTCACGGATTTTATCCATGAGCGCTAAAGGGGTCATCCCAATCTCTTTGGCAAATTCAAAAACTTTTGGATTACTCACTCAATCTCCTTAGGAAACACGGAGGGGGATTTACAAACCGCCCTCGCTAATTCTCGGAACACAACAATTCTAAACAAATCAATTTTCTTTATTTTCTAATTTTTCCATTTCCTGTTTTAAACGCGCATCAGCTTGTGATTTAGCGTCTCCAGCTGTCTTGCTAGCAAAAGCTTGAGCTTGCGGAGAAACAGGAATTGCAATTCCTTCTTTTTGATATTTTTCAACAATCGCTTTGGCATCACTAACTAATTTAGCGGCCTTATCTGGATCGTCATATCCAGGAATAGTCATCACATCTTCCACCTTAGATTGCGCAACCAATGCAAAGCTGCTGAAACCAGATTGGAAAATATTTTGCGCCATGGTCTCTGTCATTCCAGGAATTAACATCAAATTGAAAATGGCTTCTGCCGTACGTGCAGAGGCTGCAGAGTCAGAAAGAATATCGATTTTCCAGCCAGTTAATTTTGCTGCTAAACGTACATTCTGTCCACGTTTACCAATTGCAAGACTTAATTGATTATCAGGAACAACGATTTCCAATTCCTTGTTGTCTTCATCTAAGAACACACGAGAAATTTCAGCCGGAGCTAAAGCGTTACAAGCAAAGCGAGTGACATCTTCATTCCAAGGAACGATATCAATTTTCTCACCTTTTAGTTCTTGCACAATATTTTGCACACGAGAGCCCTTCATACCAACACAAGCGCCCACTGGGTCAATTGAGCTGTCTTTAGAGCGAACCGCAATTTTAGCGCGAGCACCTGGTTCACGAGCAGCTGCCATAATTTCGACGATACCGTCATAAATTTCTGGAACTTCCATTTCAAAAAGTTTTATCAAATACTCAGGAGCAGCTCGGGACATGATGATTTGAGGACCACGAGTGGTCTGACGAACCTCTGACAAATAACCTTGAATTCGATCCCCAGGTTTATAAACCTCACCAGGAATTTGTTCACGAGGCGGAATGTGCGCTTCGGTTCTGCCTAAATCGACAACAATAGCACCTTTTTCTACCCGACGAGCAATACCAGAAGCAATTTCACCTTTGCGTGATTCAAACTCATTAAAAATAATATCACGTTCAGCATCACGCACTTTTTGCATGATAATTTGTTTTGCTGTCTGCGCAGCAATACGACCTAAATCACCAGACTCAAGCTTGATGCCGATAGAATCATCCAATTGTGCTTGTGGATCTAATTTTAAAGCTTCATCCAAAGGAATTTCGACTTCCTCATCGATGAATTTTTCACGAGGAACAACTTCTTTGAATTCAAACAATTCAATTTCACCTGTTGTTTCATTGTAAGAAGCTTCAATCTCACGGTAAGTCCCATACTTTTTGCGTGCAGCAACAAGCATCCCTTGCGTGATTGCATCAATGACCACCGCGCGGTCGATTCCTTTGTCTTTACCAACTTGCTCAATCACTCGAGCTAAATCAGAAAACATATTTTCAGCCATAAACACACCTCTTCGTTAGTGTTTTAAAATCTTAAAAGTTATATCTCCACAAACCCTAACGCTTTTTATTTTTATGCGATTTGGATTTGCCTTGTTGTTTTGGTTTCACTTTTGGCGCAACACTTTTCTTATCATGTTTGCCTTCTTTAAAATCAAAAACCAACTTTGCCTTTTCAACAAAACTGAGCGGAACCTTAACCAATTCTCCCTCAACGGACAATTGCAAGAATACACTTGGCGCTTCACCATCAACTGATGGCTCTTGCAATACGGCCTCAAGCAACTCAGAAACTTGTTTTGCATTTTTAATTTTTTTGTTTTCGACACCAGCCGCATCCAAAGAACGCGTAAATTTTAACCAGATTTTTTTGCCGATGACTTTTTCAAAATGCCAAACTTGTTTTAAGTTTCTTTCTAAACCTGGAGTTGAAACCTCCAGCACATATTTTCCACCAGGAATAAAGTTTTCATCAGCATCAAGCACCTCGTTCAAACCACGAGAAAGATTCGTACAATCCTCAATGCCTGGGCCGCCTTCTTTATCAATAAAAATTCTTAACGTACGCCCCTGAGCGCCGCCAGAAAATTCGATGTCGTATATTTGGACGCCCACACGTGTCGCCACTTCTAGGGCAAGAGATTCAATTTTTTGAACAATGGACTCTGAAATCATTCAGTTCAGGTATTCCTTATTTTATTGTGGTGAAAACAAAAAAAGTGGGCTGTTTCCAGCCCACTTCCGCTCAAATTGATAACAAAAATCACAAAAGAGTTCAAGAGGTTCTGCAATTATCTTTGATACGAGTACAAAACCGCAGATCCACCATCAGAATAATAGCGCAATCGGATGCCAACTTCAACTAGCCCCAGCTTTTGGTACAGCTTGCGGGCGGGCAGATTTTCCGCATGCACTTCAAGCCATAGATCCTTGCCATTGTCACCCCGAGTAAAACGTTGGATGACATCCATCAGCAAGCCCGACATGCACCCCTGTCCAACGAACCGAGGGTCCACGGCTAATGCTGAAACCTCCCACGCATCAGGCAATTGCCGAAGCACTATAAAAGCTAAAACTTGGGCATTCTGCTCAAGCAAACAGATGCGATCTGCTTGCTCCAACTCGGTAAGCATTTTTTGTCGTGTCCAGTTAAAAAAAGTAGGAAAACCTCGCGCTAGCAACTCTTGATATACCCGCTCGCTTATATCTGCGATGGCCTGGAAATCCTGAATATGAGCCAAACGACAAGTTCCAACAAAAGTTCTCATTAAATGACTCACACAATCTACGTCTTGGACTGTTGGTTGCTCAGCAGGCGCACACGATATTTTCGTTTTAAAATATCAAACCAATCCTTGAGTCTGTCCTGGGTCTGATCCTGAGTCAGTTTATCTCGAATACTCTGACGAAACTGAGCAAAAGGCATATTGCCAAATTTAACTCGATTTTTTTCATAATACTGTTTCACTTCGTCTTCCGAAACCGTCACCCCAGAAGCTTCCATTTTAAATTTCAAAAAGTTCTTAGCGCGCATCTTACGATTTAGTATTCCGCTGAGCTCATCCTGCTGAACCTCAAAAGTTTTCCACGGAGCCCAGCTCTGCGTTTGCTCTTGGAGATGCTTTTGCCAACGTTCAAGCTCCTCTTTATCAATCTGGCCGATCGAAAAACTCTCGGCCTCGGCGCTAACCACAATTTCTACTAATACTTGCGCCAGATGCGCTTGCAAATCAGGGCTTTCATTGGCTAGCAACCATTGGTCTTTCAGCGAAGAATGATGACTCGCAGAATGGCTACCAGCTTTAACACTTTCTTTTTTCTTGCTCTTCACTGTCGTAGATTCGGCAGGTTTATCGGCTATATCTAGTGGCATCGCCAGAGCTTGATCAATGATATATGAAATTTTGACTTCACGACTGCTGATCACATGACCAGCGGCAACAGCCATAGCCTGACTGACCACCACCGACGAAATAGTCGACAATACCGTTGTTGATGTGGTTGCTACCGTAGTTGCCGTCGCGGACTCAGCAAAAGTATTTGTCGGCAAAACAGAAAAAAGACCGGCAACCAAACTCAAAATGATTGGTGAATTCAGCTGACAATAAAAGTATTTTTTTTTACCAAGAGTTAAAACAAACATGGAATGATTGTCTATAAATCACACCCTGTTTACAACCATATTTTAGGAATCATCAGAGCGTTACTCATATATGGATCAACCCCAAACAGACAACCAAACAAGAATACGCCGAAATAATAAAAACAAAACAAAGAAATCCCTCTCCATTTTTTAAAGGGGATAGCTTGTGCCATGCTGCGTGAGTCACAACCGTAGTAAAATTAAGGCATTAGCGAACAATGTTAAAATTTTAGAGTCATTTCCAAAGAAGGGCGGTCCTAGATAAAGACTCGCCACATTTTGACTTTAGCAATTAAAAGCTAAAACGAGCCATCAGGCCAAGAGTATAATAGTTCATTTTCTCAATTGGTGTGTCTGATTTCAAATAAGGCTTAACGTAGGACTGCTGAAATCCAGTATCCACTCGATTGGTCAAGTTCCACATATATCGAAAATCAAAACCTAACGAAAAGGACTCTGACAGATTCAAACTAGCACCTGTCATCAAGCCCATATCAAAAGCCTGTGAAGTCACTGAGTCATTAGATAAACCAAACTGTGCATCTGAAAAAGTTCTGTAGGTATAGGCACCCAAAACACCAATTTCTGGTCGCAACATACCACCAAGCAATTGATATTTAATTAGGCCTGCGCTGGAATATTGATTCATCTCAGTGATACGCGGGTAACATTGAGTATAACCGTAGGCATTGACCACACAGCCACCGTCACGTTGCTCCACTTGATAGTTAGAGTACAAAAATGATCCCTCAACAACCAATCTCTCATTGAAAGATCGGCCGATGGCGATACCACTTGCATACTGTGGACGAACATTAGATGCATCTGGATAATCACCCATACCAAGCAAAGCACCAACATAAGTGCGATCTTTTGCTTTTTCTTCAACTGGCTTCATTTCCGCCAAGGTAGCTGAAACCTCGCTGCGAATAATTTCTCTGTCTACTTCTTTAGAGGCCTCAACCGGAACGATCGCTGCCGTGCTGACAACCGCTGACTCCGTCGCTTTCGTTTCTTCAACCTTAACTTCTGGTTTTGCTTCTTCAGTTACAGCAACAGGTTTCGCATCTGCTTTTTCAGCCACTTTATCAGCGGTTATTGTTGGCGCCACAGCCGGCGCTGGTGATGGGTTCACCACAATTGTCACAGCAGACGCTGCTGGAACTGCAACCGCAGAACCAACTGATGGCTGAGCTGCTGATCCGGCAACCTGGGCACCTACTATAGCGCCGCTAGCTACCGCTGCTGCTTGGTCTTTATTAAGGATATCAAATTTATCGCCAAACAATACGTCTGCGCGCTTTTTTTCGTCTTTCAACCGAGACTCTTCGAGCTTTTCAACAATTGTTTGCTCTGTAGAGACTTCGGCATCTTGACGACTTTTTCGCATCACTCCAGCTTTGGAATCTTGCAAAGGAGCCGCTTCGATCTTGGTTACAGGTTGCTTTTGTACTTCTGCAGCCGGCGACACTGGTTCTTTCGCGGCCTGAGATTGAGCCAAGCGCGCTTTATACATTTTATCCAACTCTGAATTGACCTCTTCATCCAAACTGGATTGAGCCAACACAAATGTCGGCACCAAGGCCATCAAAGCGAACAACTTCATAGAATTAAGCATACAGTCCCTCCTGATTACGATTCTGCAAATATTTACTCGCTTAATTGCTGAGCAAGGGTGATGCCAGAAACATCACTTCCAGTCATGCTAGCAACATATTGTTATGACTTATTTTTTATTGCTAACAAATCAGAGCATGAGCCTACAAAGTGTCTACGGTGACGATCTTCGCGACACATCATGAAAAAGATACTAAATTTCTCTTGAGTTTAAGCCACACTTTCTGTTTAATGCGACCTCTTGATTACGCATACGCAATTGGCCCTGTGGTGGAATTGGTAGACGCGCTGGACTCAAAATCCAGTGTCCGCAAGGACGTGGGAGTTCGATTCTCCCCGGGGCCACCAGACTTCTTGAAAGCCTTATTCAGCAAGGCTTTCAGATTACGACTTCCAGAATATTGCTTAAATGTTGCTTACTTTGGTTTTCAAGCCATTGGCCGAACTCCATTCCCATAATTGGATTAGAGACGTGAGAGTATCGATCTGTCGTGCTTAAATCTCGATGTCCCATGATTTCAGCGACAATTCTTCGAGGTAGCCCTGTTGAGTCAAGATGGGTACAGAACGTGTGCCTCAAACCGTGGAAGTTAATCTTTTTCAAAGTTGGAACCTTGTTCAGGTCTTGCAGAAGGCTTCTTCCAAAATGTGCTGGCTCTAAAGGTTGATCGCCCCCAAAGACAAACTCACCTGATGCTTTGCTTTTCATTGCGATGATTAACGCTCTTAGCTCCGAAGAAATTGGAATCATGCGGTCATCCCCATTCTTGGTGGTTTCCCGAATGACTTTGGTCTTCTAACTGCAAGAACGAAAAACTTTAATGCCTATCTCAAAAGTACCTTTGACGTCTTAGGAGTCGCATTTGCACAAGCGCCAAGCGCTCTGAAGAACAATGAGTCTGGATCATGTCTGCGATTAAATCTGAAGGTGTATTCTGCAAGATACGGCGCCAAATATCTTGCATCAACACCATGATGAGTTCAAATTACCCAGCCTTTTGCATTAGAAATAAATTTATGAACCCACGGCAACCAACGATCAATGACTTCTTGATCACCGCCGACAACTTGGTAATCAAGGTCAATATTTTTCAAATCCCGGAAACTTGGGCTGCCGTCGGTATTCACCATTGATCCTTGTTTAATGTTTTTATCGACAAATTCCTGGGTCTCTTTTTTAGTTTCATCAGTAGCCCCAGAACCTTGGCTCCTTTGCGCTATGCCTTGGTGTTTTAAATTGTTTTTTCGGTAACACGAATTGCCAGGCAATTCGAGCGGCTGCGCTTCGCTCGCCTACTACCCAAAAATTCAATCGCCTAATTGTAGAAACTATCACTAAAGCTCCGGCAGTTTTTTTCCAACGATACCCTTGATCCAAGGAACGTTTTCGAAGTGATCGACCTCAAACCCCGTGGCTAGATATAAGTTCTTGCAGCCTAGTTCAAAAAGATCCCTAGCCACGAGCTCTCCCTTTTCATTGTTGGATAAGTTAGCATCAATAAAAAAGGCACTTTGCGGATCGATATCATTCAGAGCCGACTTCAATTCATCGCCCGAGAAGAAGCAGAGAATGGATTTTCCACGCTCTTGGGCAGCCATTTTCCAGGTCATGTGAATCAAAGAATCGTCGTCGACCAGCACGTAGTCAGGTTTCTTTTTAGGTTGCGAGAGCAATATCGGAACAAATCCCGCCAGTGACTTCGGGAGTAGTTTTAAACCAATCTTTGCAGCGCGGTCTTGAATCTTTTTCTCTTCATATCGACTTGTTGCTAAAACTGCATGGTTCGCAATTCCAAGTTCTTCAATCAAATCCAATCCGGTTTTGGGCTGATTCAGCAATTCAAAATCTACAACAAACAGAGTATCCGTTCTTGAGGTCAAATTCGAAAGCACGTACCTCGAAAATAGATCTCCTGAACTAAATCTCATGTGGTCTATCTTCTCCGAAAGCGCCATGCTTTGAAGGCGCTCCGACCAAATTTGATGGATGGTGACGTCGTCATCCAATGACACAAGAATAGACTTGCCTGTAAGTTCAATCCGCTCAGCAAACCAAGGTGGTGATTCGCCCAAAGGAAGCAAGATACGAATGGTTGTTCCTTGTCCGGTTTTGGATTCAATGAGAAAATCTCCACCAAAAGATTTTATAGTTTGTTTCGCGTGAAAAACACCAAGGCCGCTGCCAGAGGTGGTATTTTCCTTACCAGAGGAAACACCACGCTCACCGAGTTTTTTTAAAATGTGCTCAGGAATTCCCTTGCCGTTGTCCGCAATTGATATTTCAACTTGCTTTGAGGCTGCCATTTTTCGTACACCGATTTGCAGTCGGCCCGTTTTATTTTCAAATGCCTCAACTGAATTGTTTATTAGGTTACTTATGACTCGCTTCAATTCGCCACTGTTAATTTTTGAAAATGATCCAAAGCTATCTTTGAGATCTATCTCAATTTCAATTCCGGAGAATTCTCTAAACTGCATACGTTTTTCGGAAACCAAAATATCAATCAAAGCCGGTATAAAATCGATCGCAAACTCGGCTTCCCCTTTTTCTTTCGACACTACACTCAAATCATTGGCGGTAGATTTTTGGATCTGAATATTT
>CAZMVK010000136.1:0-10189 GCA_964569545.1 uncultured Bdellovibrio sp. | reverse complement strand
ATCCAACGTTGCTCCTGAGGTTTTTGTTTGAACTGATTGCAACGCTACTTGCAAATTCAATTCATAACCTAAGCCTTGGGTCAGGAGGAAGCCATCAAAAAATATTTTGACCAAAAAATAGCTTTTTGTTTGTTTTTACCACCAATTTAGATGTACACTTTAATTATTATGAAGTTTGAATGGGACTTGAAAAAAGAAGCTCTGAATATCAAAAAACATAATGTGGCTTTTTCGGAAGCCGCATCGGTGTTTTTTGATGACAACGCAATAGCTGAATTTGATCTTCTCCATTCAAATAGCGAGGACAGATTTAAGGTTATTGGCTTTTCAAGCAGACTTAATTTGTTATTCGTGGTTTTTGTCGAGCGTGATAAAAAATCCGTTCGCATTATATCAGCCCGAAAGGCAACAAAATCCGAAAGGACGAAGTATGAAGAAAAAAACAGATAAAAGGAACAGCGAGACTAACTGGCGTCATTTTACGTCGGAGGAAAAGAAAAAGTTTCGAAAAGTTTACGTCAATACTTTTGGTAAAGTAGGACGTCCAGCCTTAGATTCTTCAGTTAAAAAAAAATCCGTTCATATTAAGCTTGATCCTGAAGTTATAAAAAAATTTAAAGCTAAAGCTAAAAAAACAGGAAAGCCCTATCAAACGCTAATCAATGAGGCCCTAAAAAAAGTAGCATAAGATTGGCTTATTTGTTTAAAAAAACACAAAATACAGAACGCTCAGCCTCCTACAAAACATCCTCAAAAAATGCGCCCACTGCAAGCTGTGGGTGGCGCAATTGGATTTCCAGAATCCAACGTTGCTCTTGAGGTTTTTGTTTGAACTGATTCAAGGCCCCTTTGTGAAACACAGCGTGCGGAAAATCTCCGATACGATGGCCGCTGGCTCCTTGCAAATTTAATTGATAACCCATTTTTTCAGCTTCGATTGCTGCAAATTTATAAAGCTCAGCACCGCTGAATTTCTCATTTTTCCATTTGTTAGCAACGATGGAAAATAATTTTTCACTGGCCAGTTTCAGTTTATAAAACTCTGACTGCTCAGCCCAAACCGCATCAGCTTCTGATTTTACAGAAAACAATTGATTGTCTTTCAAAACAAATGTCTGCCCGCAATCGGCTTCGTGTCCAAAAAATACCGACCCAATATCGATAAAGAAAATATCATTTTCTTTTAACACCACACCAGGCTCGGACAACTCGCGAAAACTTTTTGTCGAGTTGACACCAAAACGAATTTTAGATGGATGCCATTTTTTCTCAGCACCCTCGCGAGCAAACATAACATCCATTTCTTTTTGCGCTTGTTCCTCGGTCCAACCTGCAGCCAGCTTGCTGGCTAACTCGCGCACCAATGCCCATGTCTTTTTTTGTGCCGAGATTAACAACTCACTGCTAAATTTTTCGCTGACATTTTCAAATGTCGATTCATCAGCAACAAACTCAGATACAAGCTCGGATGCAACTTTGTTGCTCAATGCTGATTCATTGCTCATTATTTTTTCTTTCCTTGATTGGCAACATGATCCATCGCAGCTTTAACTGTGGCCTCATCACCCAAATAGCGCTTTCCGACAATTTTCAAAGTTCCTGGTGAAAATTCATACATTAATGGAATTCCAGTCGGCACATTGACCTCCATAATTTGCTCAGCAGTTAAGCCCTCAACGTGTTGAATCAAAGCACGCAATGAATTTCCGTGAGCTGCAATCAATAATTTTTTGCCACTGATCACAGCAGGTCCAAGCTGTTCATTCCAGATTGGTAAAAATCTAGCCACAGTATCTTTTAAACTTTCACCACTGGGAATCTCAGACAATGACAGATTTTTATAACGAACATCATGTGATGGATGACGAGAGTCTGAAACTTCCATCTGTGGAGGTGGCACATCATAACTGCGACGCCAAATTTTTACCTGCTCTTCGCCGTGCTTAGCCGCTGTTTCTGATTTATTCAATCCAGTCAAACCACCATAATGTCTTTCATTCAAACGCCAATCTCTGATAACCGGCAACCACAAACGATCCATTTCATCCAATGCAATCCACAATGTGCGAATGGCTCTTTTCAAAACAGAACTGTAAGCCATATCAAAATCATGGCCAGTCTCATCGCGTAATTTTTTAAGAACCTGTCCTGCAGTTTTTGCTTCAGCAAGACCTTTCTCTGATAGATCAACGTCTTGCCAGCCTGTGAATCGATTTTCTTGATTCCACAAACTTTCTCCGTGACGAAGTAAAATCAGCTTAGTTGTTTCACCAGAACTAGGCGATGGGTGGGCCTGGTTTTGATTATTTGTTGATGATGTATGGGCTTTCGTGTTGTTCATGCACTTCTCCGATTCAATTTCTGCTTGAGTTTTGCTAACATAAGTTGTTTTGTTGAGCACTGAATTTTTCTATTTTGCAGCGAGGGATCAACCACATGAATACACCCAGAGATAATTTAGACTACATTGAAGGCCTGTATCGCCAGTTCAAAGCCAACCCACAGTCCATCACCATCGAATGGCAAAGATTTTTTGAAGGTGTCGAGTTCGCCTCTGACGGCAGCTTTGGTCTTTCTGAAAAAGAATTGGATGTTTATCATTTGATTTCAGCTTATCGCAATTACGGCCACTTTGAAGCTGATGTCGACCCATTGACCAACACTCCTCACCCATCTGAAGAGTTGGCACTTAAAAAATTCAATCTCACAGATGCTGATTTGGAACAAAAATTTCAAATAGGAAAAATCATTGGCAAGGCCGATGCAACCTTACGTGAAATCATCACTCATTTGCGAGCTTGTTACTGTGGCAAACTGACAGTTCAATGCGCCGAAGCCCTTCCCGAGGTTCGCAATTGGTTTATTCGTGAATTTGAACAAAACAAAACTCAATTCAAACTTTCAGCACAAGAAAAGAAAGATATTTTTCATTCGATCACTCGCACCGAAAGCTTAGAAAAATTCTTGCACACTCGTTACGTTGGACAAAAACGTTTTTCTATCGAGGGTGGCGATGCGATGATGCCAATGCTTGAGACCTTAGTTCAACGTGGAACAGGCAAAGGTGTTGAAGAAATCATGATTGGTATGGCTCACCGAGGTCGTATCAATGTTTTAGCAAATTTCATGGGTAAAGCTTTAGAATATATTTTTGCTGATCTGAATGGCCCAACTGAAACCGCTGTGCCTATTGATGATTTCGATGGCGATGTTAAATATCATTTAGGTTACAAATCGACGAAAAAAACGGACGATGGTCCTTGCCAAGTTTCATTGGCATTCAATCCCTCACACTTAGAAGCTGTGAACCCAGTTGTTTTAGGTATGGCACGCGCAGCTCAACGTCGTCGCAAAGACACTGCCACTCGCAAAAAAGTCATTCCTGTTTTGATTCACGGTGATGCTGCGTTTGCAGGCCAAGGTGTTGTCGCTGAAACATTTCAAATGGCTTATGTTAAAGGTTACACCACTGGTGGCACCATTCATTTATCAATAGATAATCAAATTGGTTTTACAACCAATCCAGAAAACAGTCGCAGCTCACATTACTGTACTGATTTGGCAAAAATCTTAGCAACGCCTGTTATGCACGTAAACGGTGATGATGTAGAGTCTTGTGTTCGCGCGATGGACATTGCTTTGCGCTTTCGCCAAGAGTGGGGCCGCGATATTGTGATCAACGTTGTTTGCTACCGTCGTTTTGGACACAACGAAGGTGATGAGCCAGCATACACTCAACCATTGATGTATGATATTATTCGCAAACATCCGACCTTGCGTGAAATTTACAGTAAACAATTGATACGTGAAAATGTTTACTCGCAAACTGATATCGAAAATTTATATAATGAAAAAATGGAAAACCTACAAAAGGTCTTTGAACACACCAAAGCCAATCCTCCAAAAATTGAACCATTTAAATTTGATGGCCTTTGGAATGATCTGCGTAAAGGAAAGAAAGAAGATTTCGTTGGCGACACCACGGTCGATACCAAAGTAGACATCTCTGTCTTAAAAAAGATCGGTCAAATGTTGGGTCAAGTTCCAAATGGATTCACGCCTCATCCAAAACTGGTTAAACTTTTAGAAACCAGAAAAAATATGAGCGAAGGCAAAGAGTTATTAGATTGGGGAACAGCAGAGCTTCTTGCTTACGGCAGTTTGCTCAGCGAAGGAACCTCTGTGCGTTTGTCAGGACAAGACTGCGTACGTGGAACATTCACTCACCGTCACTCTGGTCTTTATGATGCAAAAACAGGTGAAGCCTACACAGCTCTGGATCAAATCAATGGCGACAAAGTTGAATTCTGTGTTTATGACTCTGTTTTATCAGAATATGGCGTGCTTGGTTTTGAATATGGAAATGCGATTTGCGATCCAACCTTCTTAACTATTTGGGAAGCTCAATTTGGAGATTTCGCCAATGGTGCACAAATTATTATCGATCAATTTCTAAGTGCTGGCGAAGCCAAATGGCAACAAATGTGTGGTCTGGTTCTGTTGTTACCTCACGGTTACGAAGGACAAGGGCCAGAACATTCTTCTGCACGCTTAGAAAGATTTTTGCAATTGTGCGCACAAAATAATATTCAAGTGGCCAACCTGACCACACCGGCTCAGATTTACCATGTCATGCGCAGACAGATGCGTCGCCCATTCCGTAAGCCTTTGGTGATCATGTCGCCAAAATCTTTGTTACGTCATCCAAAAGCTGTTTCTTCATTAGAGGAATTAGCTAATGGCAGTTTTCAAGAAGTCATTAATGATTCTATGATCAAAGATGCTAAGAAAATTGAAACTGTGGTGCTAAGCGCTGGTAAGCTTTATTACGATCTATTAGAAGAACGTGAAAAACAGAAAAATGAAAAAACAGCTTTGGTACGAGTAGAACAAATCTACCCGACGCCAAAACATTTTCTGACTCAGATTTTAAAAAGCTATCCAAAACTTAAACATATTATTTGGGCGCAAGAAGAACCACGTAATATGGGAGCTTGGGGACATATCTCTTTCAAACTGCAAGAGCTGATTGAAAGTGAAGGTTTAAAAGTAGACTTGAAATACGTTGGACGTCCAGACAAAGCCTCTCCTGCGACGGGCTCTGTGTATCGTCACCGCGTAGAGCAAGCTCAATTGGTACAAGATTGTTTTAAAGGTTAATAATTAATTTGCTGTTCTTGTGAAGGAGAACCACCATGAAATATGATGTCAAAGTCCCAGCTGTCGGTGAATCGATCACCGAAGCGACAATTGGACAATGGATGAAAAAAAACGGCGAAGCTGTTAAACGCAACGACGTTCTCATCTTGCTTGAAACAGATAAAGCCAGCGTCGAAGTTGTCGCCGAACAAGATGGCGTTCTACAAATCAAAACTGAACAGGGACAAACTGTACCGATTGGCACCGTGGTCGCTATCTTAGACAGCGAAGGCACTGCATCTGTTGCTTCGGCTTCAGCGGCTACTGCTTCTGCTCCAGCTATGTCTGCAGCAACAAGCAACGGCAGTCACGGCGGCGGTGGCACCGAAATCCACGCTGATTTAAAAAATCATTTATCTCCAGCTGTGCAAAAAATTGTAACTGAAAAAGGTTTAGACCCAGCAAGCATTTCCGGCACGGGCAAAGATGGTCGTTTGACCAAACAAGATGTTGCCGGCGCTTCTGCCGCTGACAAACCTGCTGCAAGCACACCAGCAGCTGCGGCTAAACCAACCGCGATACCAACTCCGCGTGGACCATCTAAACAAGGTGACGTCAAACGTGTGGCGATGACAACTATTCGCCGTAAAACTGCTGAGAAATTAAAAGCAGCACAAAACACCGCTGCGATTTTAACAACTTTTAACGAAGTCGACATGTCAAAAGCAAATGAGCTTCGTGCTAAATACAAAGATCGTTTCAAAGAAAAATATGGCACAAGCCTTGGTTTTATGGGTTTATTTGTGAAAGCGGCTATTGAAGCCCTTAAAGACTGGCCTGCAGTTAACGCTTCGATTGATGGTAACGATATCGTCTATAAAAACTTTTATAATATCGGTGTTGCTGTAGGTACTGAAAAAGGTTTGATCGTACCGGTGATTAAAGATGCCGATCAATTAACTGTCGCTGGTGTTGAGCTTGCTATCAAAAATTTCGCCGTCAAAGGTCGCGATGGGAAAATTTCGATTGATGATCTGAGCGGCGGAACATTTACCATTTCAAATGGTGGTGTGTTTGGTTCTTTGATGTCGACTCCAATTTTAACGCCACCACAAGTTGCAATTTTGGGTATGCACAAAGTAGAAGACCGACCAGTTGCCATCAATGGCAAGGTTGAAATACGCCCAATGATGTATCTGGCAATGTCATACGATCATAGAATTATTGATGGCAAAGAAGCCGTCAGCTTCTTAGTCCGTATCAAAGAGTGCGTAGAGGATCCTGAAAGATTAGTCCTTGAAATTTAATAAAGAATTTTTGTTATAAAGGGAGATTTTATGTTTGATGTAATCGTGATTGGCACCGGCCCAGGTGGTTATGTTGGTGCCATTCGCATGGCACAATTGGGTTTGAAAACAGCAATTGTTGAAAAAGACAAAAACTTTGGTGGCACTTGCCTTAATGTTGGCTGTATTCCATCAAAAGCTTTACTTGAAAGCTCTGAACATTATCACACGGCTTTGCATGATCTCAGCAAACATGGCGTGAACGTGAGCGATGTGAAACTGGATCTAGCAAAAATGCTTACGCGCAAAGATCAAGTGGTAAAAGAAAATGCCAATGGCATTGGTTTTTTATTTAAAAAAAATAAAATCGAACAATACAAAGGTTATGGCAAAATTTTAAAACCAGGAGTTGTTGAAGTCACCGCCGAAGACGGCAGCAAAACAATTTTGGAAGCAAAAAATATTGTCTGTGCCACAGGCAGCGTGCCGGTAGAATTGCCATTTTTAAAATTTGATGAAAAACGCATTGTTTCCTCTACTGGGGCTTTACAATTAAATCCAGTTCCTAAAGAAATGATCGTTGTTGGTGGTGGTGTGATTGGCCTTGAATTAGGCTCAGTCTGGTTGCGCTTGGGCGCACAAGTCACCGTGATCGAATTTGCCGATCGCCTATGCCCGACTGTTGATACTCAGATGATGAGTGTTCTACAAAAATTTATGGCCAAACAAGGCATGAAATTTATGTTTAAAACCAAAGTCACCGCCTCTGAACTCAAAGGCGACAAAGTCGAATTGAGTTTTGAAAACATGGCCGACAATTCTCAAGGTAAAATTTCTGCCGATGTTGTTTTGGTTTCCACTGGTCGAAAACCATTTTCAAATGGTCTGGGCCTTGAAGAAGTCGGCGTGCAAAAAGACGCTCGTGGTTTTGTCACTGTTGATAAACATTATCAAACCAACATTCCTGGCATCTATGCCATTGGCGATTTAACTCCAGGCCCAATGCTTGCGCACAAAGCGGAAGAAGAAGGTGTTGCTGTCGCTGAAATTTTAGCGGGACAAGCAGGACATGTGAATTACGACACAGTTCCGAGCGTGATTTACACTCACCCAGAGGTCGCCAGTGTTGGTTTGAGTGAAGAACAGGTCAAAGAAAAAGGCATCCCGTATGCGGTGGGAACTTTTCCATTTATGGCTAACGGTCGTGCACGTGCTCAAGGTTTTACTGAAGGTATGGTTAAAATCATCACCGACAGTCGCACTGATAAAATCATTGGCGGTCACATTGTTGGTCCAAAGGCCTCTGAATTATTAGCTGAGATCGTGGTAGCCATGGAATTTGGTGGCAGCTCTGAAGATCTTGCAAGATCATTTCATGCTCACCCGACTTTGTCAGAGACGATTCGTGAAGCAGCTTTGGCTGTCGATAAACGCGCTCGTCAGATCTAGGAATGATCTGATGAGTGAAAATAAAAATGCT
This sequence comes from uncultured Bdellovibrio sp., assembly GCA_964569545.1. Classification (GTDB taxonomy): domain Bacteria; phylum Bdellovibrionota; class Bdellovibrionia; order Bdellovibrionales; family Bdellovibrionaceae; genus CAZMVK01. The sequence continues at coordinate 2,284 of CAZMVK010000136.1, read as the reverse complement.
GACAACATCACAATTGAAACGATTCAGAATGCAGTAGAGTCCGTATTTAAAGATAGCTATGTGTTCATCGTTTTAATGGGATCAGCAGCAACAGAACGTTTTCACAAAGAATCAGATATTGATCTGGCTATTTATTTAAAAAAAATAGAAGCAACAATCGACAACACGATAGCAGGGAAAAAAAGTGCCGTTGACGCTGTTTTTAGAAAAACAATCGAATTAGAAAATATTCTTGGTAGAGATTGTGATCTAGTGATTTTAAATGATTGTGACCCTATTTTTTGCAGACAAGTTCTCGAGTCAGGACGTCTACTGCTAATAACGGATGACAGTGCCTTTAATATTTGGAAAGCGGAACAGATGTCTCGATATCCTGATTTTAAATACTCAAGAATTGTCATCGAGAATAATTTATTAAACAGGAAAAAATATGTCTGAAAAAGATGTGATTTATTCTAAGATTAACATTGTTAAAAATTGTTTGATGGCTATTGAAAAAGCCCAAGCCAAAGAACAAGATATTGATTTTCGACAAAATATTTTTGAAATCAATTTACAAAGAGCCATTCAAGCCTGTATCGATATGGCCAATGTCATTATTGCTAAAGATGGATTGGGACTGCCAAACAGCTACAAACAATCATTTGAAATTTTAGCGAAACACAATGTTATTAGTTCGGATCTTAACTCGATAATGAGCAAAATGGTCGGATTCAGAAATATATCAATCCACGATTACGAAGTGATTAAACCACAAATTGTTGATAAAATTGTACAAGACCATCTCATTGATTTTGAAAAATTCTATTCTGTGATTTTTAATCATACACAAAATTGGACTTAGTGTTTTAAAAAGTTAGTGTCTTAAAAAAGTCGACCTAAAAGCTTTTTCTAAACATACTCAACAAACCACAACGGCATAGATCTCAACTCAATTTCGATTTTTTTATCTGCAATTAAATGTGATACTTTTTCTGTCGAGGGCTGGTCCATAGATAATTTGATTGCTGTTTTCTTGTTTTTTTCTTTTGCGAAATAAAACAATGATTTCAAATGACCCGAAGAAGAAGCCTTTACTTCGATCGGAATGACCTCGCTGCCCTGTTCAATTAAAAAATCGACCTCGCCTTTTTGCGAACCTTTGTCACGCAACCAGTAAAACAACTTGGGCTCTATTGAAGATTCTTGTTTGTAAGCAAGATGTTGAGCAACAAATTGTTCTGCCATCATGCCTTTGGTGCTAAATTGATTTTTTAATTCGCTGTCTATTGTTTCCAAATCCAAACGCATCATACAATTCAAAAGCCCTACATCTAAAAAAAATAGTTTTTGAATAGACAGGTCACTTTCGCCTATCAAGGGAACCATATTGCCATCACTGTGTATGCAGCTTTGCAAAACTCTGGCATCATAAAGCAATTCTATAACACGACGGATATCTCTGGACTGAGATTGAGAATCAAGTTTTTGATAAACCATTTTTTTCCCAACACAAGTCACCGCTGCATAAAAAATTCGTTGCACGCGATCGTATTGAATTCTTGAATTGTATTTTGGAAAATCAGCCATATAGGTTTGAATAATCTGTTCTTGCACATCTCGAACGTTGACCAAGCTTTTTTCTTCGACAAATGTTTTAACAACTTGGGGCATACCACCAACATAGAGATAATTTCGAAACTGCTCGTTAGCAAGATTGATCACAGTCTCTGTAAAGTCTTGTGTTTTAATTTTATTTAGCAAAAGTTCATTATTAGTCGCTAATAAAAACTCACTAAACAACATCGGGCCCAAATGCATAAACTCAATTCGACCTACCGGAAAACTAAAGTTTTCGTCACGCAAAGCAATTTCAAGTAACGATCCAGCCGCTATCACCGCAAGCCCGGGCCTTTCTTCATAAAAAAATCTTAAAAACTTTAGAAGTTCCGGTTGCTCTTGAATTTCATCAAAAAAAACAATGGTATTGGCTGATATTTTTTTCTTACTCAACAGTTGAATTTCGTCCAACACATCTGTGATATGAACTTGCTGTTTTAAAAATGATTTAAGTTTTATTTTTTCTAAATTGATCTCAAGCAAATCCAACTGATTGTTCTGACAAAAAATCCTAACGAGTGTGGATTTTCCGACCTGCCTGGCGCCACGAATGATTAATGGCTTACGCTTATTTTTTTGGTACCATTGTAAAAGAAAGTGTTCATTGTGTCTTTTCATACCCCTACGATTGTAACCTATTGATATTACGTTTTCAAGCTCTAAAATAGGGGTATTTTAGAGCCTG
>CAZMVK010000135.1:0-10192 GCA_964569545.1 uncultured Bdellovibrio sp. | reverse complement strand
GCAATTGCAGTGCTTCAATATTGTCTTTATCTATTTTGTTAACGCAAAAAATTTGTTCCATTTGTCCCAACGTCAGTCGTAAAAAAGCTTGTGAAAGCCACGAACGTTCGGATGCGTTTTTAGAGAATGTAGCTGAAAACAACCATGATGGAATTTTATTTTGTTTACATTGCCAAGCTATTTCCGGCCAAATATCAGTGCGAGCAATAAGTATACAGCGAGGGCGATAGAAATCTAAAAACTTTTTCACCAATTGACGATGATCCCACGGCAATGGGATTACCAAATCGACACCAGGAAATTTTTGGATTAATTTTTTTGCAGAGGGCGAAAAATAAGTTACCAAAATCGGAGCCTGTGGAAATCGTTCTTTGCACAATCTAATAATGGATTTTGCATATTCGATTTCACCGCTGGCGGCGTGAATCCAAATCGGGCGCGCCGGCAATGTTTGCATGTTGATGTTGTCGCGATCTTGAATCATTTGTAACAATTTGCTGATGTTGGAATTGGCTGTCAGTGGAATTAAATTTTGTTGATAAACAAAACGAATGATTAAAAGAGCTCGAAGCACAAGCGGGATGATAAACCAACGATAGATAGAAAATAGAATAAACTCGACAACCGCTTGCATTTAAATTTTCCCCCATTGCAGAATTTTAGCGGCGACAGATAGAGGCTTGATATCACGTAAACACTGTTGGAAATTGGTATTTACACAAGGTCCTTGTCCGTGTTTACTGCACGGGCGGCAGGACAATTCAATTTGCATAATTTCAGTTTTTTCACGGGATGGAAATCCAAAGGGTGCGGGACCCATCAGGGCAATGGCGTGGACTCCCAGTTGTTCGGCGACATGTAACAATCCTGTATCGTTGGCAATCAATCCTTGCGAGTGCGCAATAACAGAAGCGCTCTCAGTTAAGCTCAGTTTTCCTGACCAATCGATGACGCAATTGCCATGTGTTTGTTTGATTTTGGCAATGAAGAGGTCCTCTGGTCCGCCCAAACAAATAAAGTGGTGCTCGGGATGAGATTTTTTTAACAACGAAATGAGCTCAATAAAATACTCTATCGGCCAGCGTTTTAATTCATAAGCAGCGGATGGCGCAAAGGTGAAAAAAGAATGAATGTTTTCGCTGTTTAATTTTTGTTTAATTTTTTCATTAGTTTCGATTGATAAAAATAACTGAGGAGTTGACGGTAAAGATTTACTGAGTCCCCATTTTTGTAAAGGTTCAAGTAAATCCCTTTGGCCTGAAAATGGTTGTTCGTAGGTATTGATGCGAAATTTAAAAAGTAAAAATCTTTTCCAGCGCTTTTGCGATTTGCGAATAAAATGTGGTGGATTGAGCCATACAGAAAGGTTTAATGGTGGCAATAAAAACAAGCAAATCAGCAGTGACCGCAAATTATTGTGAGCGTCATAAATGTGAGTGAAATTTTGTTTTCTTAACTCTGCAATCAGGCGCCACAAGCCGACAAGTTTTTGTTTGCGATCTAATAACCAAATTTTGTTAATATATGGGTGATTTTCAAGCAAGCACGCCATGTCTGTTCGTGTCGCCCAATGTATTTCCATGTCATTGTCGTTGTTATCACTTTGCAAAACTGTTTTTTTATGTAAGCTTTTTGCCTCGCTTGTTGCCATCTTACAGAGATCCATCAATCGAGATGGGATACTCAAGGACTGAGTGACATCACCAAAGCTAGAAAAGCGCAGTATTAAGATTTTTGTTTTGCGTGATAAAAGCATGAGGGGACAAGCTAATCAGAAAATGACAGAGAACACAAGTTGGCAGGGGGACCTGTTGGCAAAAAAACGCTCATGTCAATTTTTTAGACAGCTCAGATCCTGCCAATGCGATCATTTCGCATTTGGTCAGGGCCTCGTTCTTGAAAGGTAATATGGTAATGAGCAAGTTTAATTTTTATCTCATTTTGGGATTTTTGACTTCGATGATATCGGGGACGGCGTGGGCTGATCCGCAGGCTCGCGTAAGTATGACTCAGGCTGGTTTTGTTAGCCCCGACTACATGCTTACAGATCGTAAGGATTTTCAATTCGTAGGTGCGGGTTTAGATACCATTTCTGCTTATCGCAATGAGCATGATATCGATGACTCATTACAAGCACAAATTCATGGCCTTGTTTCCCCAGGTGTTTCCGTTTTGAGTTATCTCAATGTGACGCAAATTTATTGGAAACAGCACATGCTGACCGTGGGAAGAAAAAAATTGAATTGGAGCACTCTTGATGATGATTTTCTTTTAGGCTTGTATCAGCCACTTTTTCGTTGGAATGCATTGCAAGCAGAGCAACAAGGTTTGACAGGATTTTTTCTGAACTTGGAATCAGAAGAGAGCAGTTTGTTTCCATGGGGAATCACTTTGTTTGGTTCGACTTTGTTCGTTCCCGATCAGGGGGCAGGATATGAAATCAAAGACGGGCAATTTACGCGTTCAAATCCTTATTTTCAAAGCCCTCCGAAAAAAGCGATGATCAATGGTCAAATGGATCAGGTGCGCTACACGGTGCAAAAGCCTGATACTCAGGATGTAATTTTTAATCGCAGTTTTGGTTCGCGAGTTTTTTTTGGTGAAGAAGATCGTGGTTTGTATTTTCAAGGGTCCTATGCCAATAAACCATCAAATCAATTGGCTCTTGGCTTTCAAGGTGCGGTGGTGCCTGACAATGCGGTGGACGTAACAATTTTGCCGGCAATTTATTTTCACACACTGTATGGTGCTGATAGCAAGTACACTTTTAAATACACTTCGGGATATGTGGCATTGGGTGTTTCTGGTATGCAAGAAAAAGTACAGCCACCTAATTATACCAGCGAGTGGACTTATGTGACTTATTCAGATTCAACTCTTGTGAGTCCTTATGCTGAGATGACGTATTCTGGATTTAAAGCTCGTATTTCGCATTTATCTGTTGATGGCTCAGAGTCTTCCGCAACGGGCTCTTTAGCTAAACAAAGCAGCTCTGTTCTGCCAGCACGTTTGCCATTTCGAGGAGCGTCACAAGTTCGCTTAGAATGGCTGAAGCCTCTTAAGAGACATCAGGCACTGCATTTTTCAACTCGATACTTGACTGGTGATCAATCCGAGTTTGAACTGCTAAGTTTTCGGGGTGCATATCAATGGGAAGAGCGATGGTCAGGTTATGTGATTTCGCAAATGATCAATGTGCAAAACAATCCCGAAGGACGAGCGATCACATTTTTTCCATACGTGAATAACGATGGTGTCGCAGCAGGGGTGCAATATGTTTTCTAATCTGCGATTCAAGGCAAAATTTATTTTTTTAACGATGGCGCTGGTCTTTTCTCAGGTAGCTTGCAATCGTTATTTAGATAAACCCGCAGATGATCCTACACATTCTGATGATACATTGACCATTAAAACGGATGAGGTCTCTTGTCTTGGCGATTCCGCAGTTCAATTGCAAAACTTTTTCGAAGACAAAGATGATGGTCAACAACTTGAAACGGCTATTGGCTGTATTCAAAATTCGTTAAAAACTTTTGCTGTTCACACTCGCGGTGTGCAGGCTGATCGTTATACAGGTCAAGAGGTGCAACACTTTTTCAATCGTTATTTATTAAAAGACAATCAAATTTCAGATGCTTTTCGTAATGAAATTTTGAAATTTAAAATGGCTGTCGTCGGTGGTGATGCGCAAGGTTTGACTCGTGCTGAAATCAACGAATTGGTAGATTATCTTTCTTTGATTCGTGATCTGGCAAGCAGTGTAAAAGGTCACATGAAAATGTTGAGCTTTCGCGAGAGTGCGGACTCGTTTCGCGGTCAGCGATTTGACCAAGTTTATAGCCAAAGTAAAAAAGTCGCAGAGATTTTATTGCGTCGATCTAAAGTGACCGATTCCCATTATCAGTGGGTGGATTTAGTTTCTTTGATTCAAGAGGTAGATCGTTTTGTCGGCCACTCGGCCTCATTGCAATCGATCATGGATTGGTTGCCATTAGTAGGCAGCGTGAAGGTGTTGTTTTTAGGTGAGAATGCGGGATTGTTGACTCAGACCGAGTGGACTTCAGCTGCAAGCTGGGTGACTGATGGTTATTTTTTAGTGCTCGAGTATTTTTATAAAATCAAACCTTTGACCTATCGTGCGCCGAACGAATGGAATTTAGTCATTAAATGGGCAGAGCGTGGATTGAAGGTCTTGGAAAATTCTCCAGAATTAATTAAGAAAAATAGATTGGATGCCAAAGCTATTGATTCTGTGGTTGAGCAGGTTTTAGCGAAAAATTTATTTAAAACGGATTTGCAAGCATCATTGATTAATAGTTTTTATCGCAATGCCATTGCTTTTCTGATCGAGGGCCAACCAGGCAGTCGCCAAGATCCATCGAAAATTGTTGGACTGACAGATTCTGATTTACAAATCATTAAAAAAGAATTCCATGTTTGGGCATTGTCGCAAAAATTTATCAACAGTTCTTTTATTGCCAATCCAAATCAAACTTTGGATTCTTTACGTTTGGCAGTAGATAAATATCCTCGTGATGCGGTGATTGCAGAGTTCACTAGTGATGAACAGGAAGCGACTGATTTGCGTCGCAGTTGGCAGGATTTTGTAAAACTTTTGAAAAGCAGTCCCAATGTGATTTTTGACGACAAGTTTGAAATGCAAATGGGTTATTTTTATCAGACCAAGCCGATGTCTTATGTTGGCGCCAACATGTTCAATTCGATTCGAACATATATTCGATTTTTATTCCGTGGTTACAGCCAGGGAACTGCTAGGTATTTTGTTGATAATTACTCGACGAAATCTTTGCTCAGTAATTTTGTGGATGATTTTTATGATTTTGGAAAATCAATTGGCTTTTTGGATTACCGTGTAACCAATCCGGCTCCAAGAACTTTTGTTGAAGCTAATTATTTTGCATTTCATGGTAATGGTGACGATTGGTTGAGTTCTCAAGAGATTTTTGAAGAGCTCAGTGTGATGGTTTCTGGCGGTCAATCACAGGTCAAACGAATCTTTAATTCTGATTTAATGAAAAAATGCTACACCGGTAAATATGATGTCTACAAACATCTCATTCTCAATAGCAATTGTTTTTATTATACATTCAAAGACAACGTAAAATTATTTATGTCAAACATGCCGTGGATGGCAGACGAGATCAGTCGTATGAGCCTTTCCGAGTACGCCACATTCTATAATGGCCTGTATACGTTGGCTAAGATGGGTCCGCCGTCATTGTTGCCTGAATATAAACCTGTTCCTGAGGGGTATATTGAATGGAACGAGGTTCGCTCGATGACCACGATCATGCACTATATTGAGTCTATTTTTATGGCCTATGATAAAGACCAAAAAGGCAGTCTTGATATACATGAGATACTGAATGCGTTGCCACGTTATAAGGCTTTGATTGACAAAAAAATCGAATCACAAAGTGGTTTTTGGTCAACAATCGCAATATATATTGCAGGCAAAAGAAGTATTGAAGAGGTGGCATTGGCGTACTTAGTTTATCGTGGTCGCATCCCATCGGCTGAGGACAAGATGGATCTGCTCAGTTTTTATCGCGATTATGATTGCACTTTGGATCCGGGTTTTACATGCAATGCTGTTGGCAATACCTTGCAACCAGTTCATCGTGCTCAGTTGATTAATGTGCTCAGTATTCTAAAACAAAACTCGAATTAAGTGTCGATCTAATTTAAGCCATTAAGCTGATATTCTTATTCTCTGATTGATCAAATCTCATGAAGTGAAGGGATTGAATTTTCGGAAATAGTTTGAATTTATTTTGGCGAACTGTTTTTGGAAAAAAATTGTTTTATTCCAGAGGAATTTTTGAGATGAGAACTAAAATTTATTTTCATTTTTTATTATTTGCTTATGCCAGTTTGTTTTTACTTGGCATCAGCGACAATCTGCGTGGGCCGATTTATTCAGATATTTTAAAAACATTTTCAGTCGATCCCGTCCAGGGCTCTATGTTTTTTTCAGTGACTTCGATCTGTGCCTTTGCTGGTGGTTTTGTAACGGCAAAATTGATTCGTCGATTTTCACATTATGCAGTTTTACAAGCTTCCATATTTTTATGTTCAGCAAGCCTGCTATTGATGTCTTTTGCTAACAGTTTTTATTTTTTAATGTTTGGCACCGCTTTGTTGGGTGTCAGTTATGGCTGGATGGGGGTCGTACAAAATATTTTGGTTGCACGTTTTGCTCCTCATCAGCGTAAACAACAATGGCTGACAGGCTTGCATACTGTTTATGCGGGGTCGGCTTTGCTGGCGCCAAGCCTTATCGCTTATTTGTTTGAGCGGGTGCAGGCCTCTGGCGGTCCATCAGTCTGGCGCACAGGCTTGCAAGCTGGAGCCAGTTTTGGATTTGTAATTTTCGCATCGGCTTGGTGGGTGTTTCATACTCGCCGTGATCAGCTGGTTCTTAAGCATATCACTGAAAATAATCATGAGACGGCTGGTGTTGAAATCGTAGCGGGTAATGGATCCGGTTTTTCTCTTCGTTTATTATTTGCTGTGGGATTATCTTTGTATGTTGTCGGGGAAATCATTGTGGCTTCACGTTTGGCTTCGTTTGCAGAGCAAGTTTGGCAAACAACAGCTGCGACAGCCAGTTTGTGGACCACTGGCTTTTTTCTTGGCATGTTTGTCAGTCGATTTTATTTCAGTGTTCGCCCTACAAAAACTGCATTACACAAGTTTGTATTGCTATGTCTTGTACTTTCCTTTATCTCTGTGCTGGTTGGAATTTGCGTTCACCCAGTTGCTTTGATTGTCAGCGGTTTATTGATGGGACCTTTCTATCCGACGATGATGGTATGGGCCGAACAAAATTTTCATGATCAGCTAGAAGACGCCATGGGATTGGGTATTGCCTTTTCCAGTTTCCTTTTAGTGTTTTCGCAAACTGCCTATGGATATTTGACCAAATCCTATGGGCAAACTGCAGGTTATTGGTTGGCGCCAATGTCATTGCTGGTTTCGATGATAGTTTTATTAATTTTATTTAAACGCTTAAGTGTAAGCATATCTAAAAAGTAAAAAAAGAAAAAGTAGGAACAACGATGACAAAATTTTTTATTAGCTGTGCACTTGGATTTGAAGAAGAACTGCAAATTGAGCTCAAAGAAATCTGGCCTTTTTTATTAGACCTTGATGGACGTCCGCATTCTTCAGCACTAGATATTATTACTGTTGATAAAGGCGGCATCGAGATCCAGTGTCCCTTTCATTTAGGGCTGCAGTTGAATTTGTTTAGCAAATTGTCGCATCGGATTTTATGGCGTTTTCAAGAATTTCGTGTGCGTGATTTTCCAAAGTTGTTCCAACGTCTACAGAAAATAAAATCTAGCAATGAATTTGCTCCATTTATGAATAAAAAATTCAACTATGAAATCGCGGCTTCAAAATCTCGTTTGAATAATGAAAAACGGATTGCGGCGGTATTTACCGAGTGCTGGGGTGGACCTAAGACTCATTCAGATTATTGTTTTTATATTCGGATGTATGATGATCTGTGTGTGATCAGTGTTGATACCTCGGGTGAACATTTGCATTACCGCAGTCAGCGTACTGAGCAAGGTGCAGCACCTTTACGAGAGACGGTTGCCGCATTCTGTGCGCGTCAGTTGCTCAAGGGGCTCAGTGCGGTGGAAATGCAAAAGATGTCGTTGGTGGATCCAATGGCAGGAACAGGGACTTTGCTGAGCGAAAGCATGAGTTTATTTCAGCCAGTGGTTCGTGATGATTTTGCTTTTCAGAAATGGCCTTGGATTCCAAAGCTTTTGCAGAGCAAAGATTTACGTAAAAATTATTTGCCTATGCCTTTATGTTTTTCACAGCTTTATGCTCTAGACCGTGAAGCTTCACTTGTGGCTATAGCTAAAAAGCAATTGGCGGCATTTACAGGTCACGCACAAGCCATTGAACAAGATCTTTTTGCCCAGCCATCGACTGAAATGCAGGCAATTTTCAAAGAGCTTCATTCGCAGCCAGTTTTGTTGATCAGCAACCCACCATATGGTGAGCGTTTAAAGGTCGATTTCACGCCATTGCAGCTGCTTTCGCGAATTGTTGATGTCTACAGACCTTTGCGTTTTGGCTTGCTCTTATCGCAAGCGCAAGCGTTGGAAATACCAGAAAAATTTGAGAACAAAAACACGGCAAACCCAAGTGTGGGCAGTGTAGACAGCTATTTTCTACAATCAAAAAGCAAAATACAGAACGGTGGGTTGTCGGTCGAGTTTTGTGTATACACTTTGGGCAAGATCGTTTAGAACATGGGGCATGAAAACAAGCCTCATTTTTAAATCAATCAAAGCATCTTTTTTATCAAACTCTTTATCAAACTCTTTATCAAATTTTATATCAAATTTGCAGCTCAGTATTTTATGTTTAGCGAGCTTGGCAGCTTTGACTGCCTGTTCGCCTCGTGACCCTGATGTGCTCAGTGATTCTGATAAACAATTTATCGCCAATGCTAAAAATAAAAAATTCAATCAACAAAATGCGGATCGCCCCAGTCTTCCACAAAAAGCTGAGGTCGCAACTGGGCTTTTGGTTGCTGACCGCGAATCACAAGTTTATCAAATTTTATTAAAATCTTTTGATTTAATTAAAAACAAAGTTTCCACAGCACCTTCAGCGAAAAACTGTGAAAATTGGATTTTGATGAAATCAACAGACGATGCACAGGGGTCGCAGTTGGTTTATCGTTATAATCGTGAGATGTGTGCGCAGAATTTTACAGATTTGCAGTTGTCTGTAAATGGCAGCTCTATGTTGACCTTGCAGGTTCGTCATTTGCCAGAAGGTGTTGATGAGTTGTTAAGAGTGACTCTACAAATAGGCGATGTTTCATCTTCGCCAGTGGCAGTGATGGATGGTGATTTATCAGTGCCAGAAACTCAGTTTTATAAAAATAATTTTACTGGCTCCTTTGTTGTTCAAGATCTAGTGAATTTTGATTTGGTTAAAAAAACTGATGCAGCCGTAGCTGCTGGTGAAAATTCAGTGTTTCTATTGAAACAGTTTGTGGCTGTTTCTCGTCTGCGTTTAAGCGAAACAACAAAAGCTAAAGACGGCGCAAGTGTCGCGCAAAGAACAGAAACTTTGTTGCAACATGAAGCCGCTGGTGAATTCACTGTGTCGTCTGCGACCAATGTTTTGTTATCAACACAATTACACCATTCATTTAATGTAAAATCGAATTTACTGAGGGCTGGAGTGCAAATTGCTGATTCCAGTTTTCGTTCACTATTTGATACTGACACGACAAAACAGGGATTGTTTGAGGCGGATTGTACTCGCTGGAGTCCTGCTTTGAATTACGTATTGTCATTTGGCAAAACGCCACGTTCTGGCAGTCTTTTGTTCAGCACTTCGTCAGTACAATCTAGCAGTCAGAATCCTAAAACTAAAAAAATCGAAACAGGTACTTTCGAGGTCGCAGCGTGTTCGAAGCGACCTGCAATTTCTTGGGATCAATGGTTGTTGATTACCAGTTCTCCAAGCAACGGAAAATGATCACTGACGCCAATGGATCTTTTAGCATCAAAGCGTGCCGGCGTGCCCCCCATTTGTGTTTGATATTTCCCCTCATTCGCTAAACGGATTGAGCTTGGATCTACATACACAGATGGTGTTTGAGATTTATCATCTTTGTACAAGCTCGGTGAAAATAACAAAACATCTAAAAACGACCAGCCGCCGCGATAGCTGTGAGTTCCAGGGCAAGATTTGCAGCCAATCATGTGCGAAACTTTCCAATGAGAGGCCATTTCTTTGCTCTGTAAACCTTCATAGGCGTCTTCTTTGACTGTGATATTTGAATCACCTGCTGCAACCGCCAAAGCATTTGGTCCTTTGGCTTCTAATAATTTATTCAAAGTTTTTACTCCGTCGCGACGTTCTTGCCAGATCGCTCCTTGAGATGGGAAATGCAAACCATAAACAGTTAGAATTTTTCCATTTGCTAATTTGAGTGGAGCTTCCAGAATGCCTCTTGTTTTTGGATGCGACAGCTCTGTCGAATTCTCCCCATTATTTTTTTTCATTTTTATGTTTGGCACTCAGGCACAAACATCTGATGACTTTTATAATAAGGGAAATGCCAAATGCCAACAAGAGGATTATAAAGGTGTCATTATTGAATACACAAAGGCTATTGCTTCAA
>CAZMVK010000134.1:6175-10204 GCA_964569545.1 uncultured Bdellovibrio sp. | reverse complement strand
GGTTTTAGGTTTTAGGTTTTAGGTTTTAGGTTTTAGGTTTTAGGTTTTAGGTTTTCTTTTTTTTTATTTGATGGGGTTTTTTTTATGGGTGAGTTTTTTGTTCCTTCTTTTTCTTGTTTGGGGCTTTCTTATTCTGGGGCGGTTTGGACTTTGACTGTGCAGCGGCCTGAGGCTTTGAATGCTTTGAATTCTGTGGTGCTTGGTGAGATTGAACAGTGTGTTCATTTTTTACGTGAATTGCCGGCTGGTGTTTTGCGTGTGTTGGTGGTGACTGGTGCTGGTGAAAAGGCATTTGTTGCAGGTGCTGATATTCGTGAGATGAGTACTTTGACTCCGCTTGAGGCTAAAACATTTGCGGAAAAAGGCCAGCATGTGTTTCGACAACTTGAGACCTTGAATTGTGCTGTGATTGCAGCGGTGAATGGTTTTGCTCTTGGTGGTGGTTTAGAGTTGGCACTGTCATGTGATTTTATTTATGCCTCAGAAAATGCCAAGCTTGGTTTGCCCGAGGTTTCTTTGGGTTTGATTCCTGGTTTTGGTGGTACCGTTCGTTTGTCTCGCGTGATTGGGATGGCTAAAGCCAGCGAATGGATTTTGACTGGTGGAATGTATTCCGCCAACGAAGCTTTGGCGCAAGGACTTGTGAACAAAGTTGTTCCAGCGAACGAATTGATGACTGTGGTTATGAAAACGGCAGAGCTGATTGCTTCTCGTGGGCCAGTCGCTGTTTCACATGCAAAGAAATCTTTAATGGGTGCTTATGATTTAGAAATGGATGCGGCACTTCGTTGGGAGGCCTCACAGTTTTCTGCGTTGTTTTCTTCGCTTGATACCAAAGAGGGAACCTCGGCATTTATTGAAAAACGCAAACCGGTGTTTTTGGGAAAATAAGGTGAATATGCAAAAATGGCATCAAATTAAAAATCCTATTCGTGTTGTAACTGCGGCCAGTCTGTTTGATGGCCACGATGCAACGATCAATATTATTCGCAGAATTTTACAGGATTTTGGTGCTGAAGTTATACACCTGGGACACAACCGTTCCGTGTATGATGTGGTCAAAGCGGTGCTGCAAGAAGGCGCGCAAGGTGTTTGTATCAGCTCTTATCAGGGCGGGCATATGGAGTACTTTCGTTACATGCGACAGTTGCTTGATGCTTGTGGTGCTACTTACGTAAAGATCTACGGCGGTGGTGGTGGAGTCATTGTTTATGAAGAAAAAAAACAATTAGAGTCCGAGGGCATCTCGCAGATTTTTCATCCAGATGATGGTCGAAGATTAGGTCTTGAGGGCATGATCAATATGATCATCGAGGGTTGTGATTTTGATATTTTAACTGAACAAAAAAAAATTGCAGCCAGTGGAAAAACTTTTCAGAAAATGGAAGAGACTGATTCCATTCCAAACTTAGAAATTGGCCAAGCTTTAACTTGGGTTGAAAATCAAACGTTACATAATACTTCAAAGGTTGAAACAGTAGATTATAAAAAAGCTTTTGAACAATTCGATTTAAATAAATTTGCCGCCAAAAAAAATCCCTTAGTGCTTGGAATCACAGGGACCGGCGGAGCTGGTAAATCCAGTCTTATTGATGAGGTCGTACAACGTTTTTTAAATGCCTATCCCGATAAAAAAATTGGTGTGATTTGTGTGGATCCTACCAAGAGAAAAACGGGTGGAGCCTTGCTTGGTGACCGCATCCGAATGAATTCTTTATCGCGTTCTCGTGTGTTTATGCGATCACTGGCTTCGCGTGGTTCGGGACGAGAGATTGCCGATAGTTTGTCTCAAGTTTTAGGTTTTTGTCGTCAATTGGATTTTGATTTGTTGATTGCTGAAACATCTGGAATTGGTCAAGGAAATATGGCCATCACTGAGGTTTGTGATTTTTCAATGTACGTGATGACGTCTGATTTTGGTGCGCAATCTCAGCTTGAAAAAATTGATATGATTGATTTTGCTGATCTCATTGCTGTTAATAAAGCAGATCGTCGTGGCGCACAAGACGCTGTCCGCGATGTTGCTAAGCAATTTCGTCGTTCTCGTAAAATATTTGATACTGAAATTCCAGTTCCCGTGTTTTTAACTCAAGCTTCGCAATTCAATGATGGCGGTGTAAATAAATTATTTTTTGCGCTTGGGGATATGCTCGATGGCAAAGACGCTGGCAAGGGTTGGTCTTTACCTCAGGCCTACCGTCACAGTGTTTTATCTGCTGAAGAAAACGTGATCATTCCAGCCGAGCGCCAAGCTTATTTGGCAGAAATCACCGGCGCGGTTCGTGGTTATAAACGCAAGACAAATGAACTTGCAGAAAAAGCTTCTCAACTTGGTGCTTTGAAAAAAGTTTCACATTTGGTACCTAAAGAAAAATTAGAACAAGCCACGGCAGAACTCAAAGCACAGTTCACTCAGGAAGATTTCTCTGCACTTGAAGGTTTTGAAGATTTGCAAAAAAAATATTCGCAAGATGAATTGGTTTTTCATGTGCGTGATAAAGAAATCAGGCAACCCTTGGTTCGCACCAGTCTCAGTGGTGTGAAAATCCGTCGAGTGGTGGTACCAAAGGTTAATGATTGGGGTGATCGTTTTCGTTATTTACGTTTAGAAAATGTTCCTGGAGAATTTCCGTTCACTGGTGGTGTGTTTCCGCTGAAACGTGCCGATGAAGATCCAAAACGTATGTTTGCCGGCGAGGGCACGCCAGAGAGAACAAACAAACGGTTTCATTACTTGTGTAAAGGCGAAGCCGCTCATCGATTGTCGACAGCTTTTGACAGTGTGACTTTATACGGGCAAGACCCACATGTGCGACCTGATATTTTTGGCAAGATAGGTGAGAGCGGAGTCAGCATTTGTACTTTGGACGACATGAAAAAACTGTATCAAGGTTTTGATTTGTGTGCGCCAAATACCAGCGTCAGCATGACTATTAACGGACCTGCACCGATTATTTTGGCTTTCTTTTTTAATACAGCCATTGATCAACAGATCGAGAAAAAAGAAAAAGAACTGGGTCGCAAACTTTCTGCCAGTGAATCAGAACAAGTTGCCAATCAAACTTTGCAGCAGGTTCGAGGAACAGTTCAGGCAGATATTTTGAAAGAAGATCAGGGACAGAATACTTGTATATTCTCAATCAATTTTGCTCTGAAAATGATGGGTGATATTCAAGAATATTTCGTGAAAAAAAATGTTCGAAATTTTTATTCAGTCAGTATTTCGGGATACCATATTGCAGAGGCCGGAGCCAATCCAATCAGTCAGTTGGCATTTACTTTATCCAATGGTTTTACTTTTGCTGAATATTATTTGGCTCGAGGCCTTAAGGTGGATGATTTTGCTCCGAACTTGTCGTTCTTTTTCAGCAATGGTCTGGATCCAGAGTACACCGTGCTTGGGCGTGTGGCACGTCGTATATGGGCTATAGCCATGCGTGATCTTTACCATGGCAATGATCGCTCTCAGAAATTAAAATATCATATCCAAACCAGTGGCAGATCTTTGCATGCTCAGGAAATCGATTTTAATGATATTCGTACGACCTTGCAGGCTCTGATTGCTCTATATGACAATTGTAATAGTTTGCACACCAATGCTTATGATGAGGCCATTACAACTCCGACAGAGTCCAGTGTGCGTCGTGCGATGGCGATTCAAATGATCATCAATCGAGAATTCGGTATGATGAAAAATGAAAATCCATTACAAGGGTCATACTTCGTCGATGAATTGACTGATTTGGTTGAAGAAGCTGTGTTGACTGAGTTTATGAAAATCAATGAGCGCGGTGGAGTGTTAGGGGCGATGGAAACACAATATCAACGCTCTAAAATTCAGGAAGAATCTATGTATTATGAACACCTGAAACATTCAGGCGAGTTGCCAATTATTGGTGTGAATACATTTATTGATCCTAAAACATTGCAGTCAGATTATGTGCCACCGAAAATCGAAATGGCCAGAGCTTCATATGAAGAAAAAAAATATCAATTAGATCAATTGCATGAATTTCAGGTCCAACATCG
>CAZMVK010000134.1:0-6165 GCA_964569545.1 uncultured Bdellovibrio sp. | reverse complement strand
GAGATCCAGCTGTTCAAGCAATTGCTCAGTTGAAAGTCCAGGCGTTGTCAGGGCAAAATATATTTGCAGCATTGATGACGGCCACTCGAGTTTGTTCATTGTATCAAATTTCACAAGCGCTGTTTGAGGTTGGCGGTCAGTACCGTCGGAATTTATAATTTAGTTTTAATGGAAGAAGGGATTTTCCAGTGAACTTTGTCGATGAACTTCAAGTGCAAGATTTAGACATAGATTTCAAGCCACGCACTTTGGCTGAAAAATTTCGTTTGATTTGGAAAACTGTCAGCTTTATCGCATTCACAGCATTTTTACTTTGGTTATGGCAAAGCTCAATGGTACGCCTGACTCAGAATTTTGCCGAGGTTGATCCAGGGAAATTTTATCGCTCAGCTCAGCTCTCACCAGGCGAGTTGAAAGAGATCGTACAAAAATACGGAATCAAAACGGTGATCAGTTTGCGTGGAGCTCCGGAGAGTTCTTATTGGGTCAAGCCACAGATAAAAAAATTGGAAGAAATGAATACGAAATTTTATTCGTTTTGGTGGACTTCTGATTATTTTCCAGATGCAGAGGAGTTCAAAAGTTATTTAAAACTTTTAAAAACTGCAGAATATCCAATCCTCATTCATTGTCGTTCAGGTGCAGATCGAACAGGTGAAGCCACTGCGATGTATTCAATTGATTTCATGCACACACCAAAAGCAGAGGCGATAGAAAAACATTTGAATTGGCAATACTGGCATTTTGAATTTCTACATCCAGCAAAAAAAGCTTTGGTTAGGGCCTACCCAGGCATCGATGAAGCCATTCAGAATTACAATGAATGCTCTCCAGAAAATAAACAATGGACCTCGCCTGGTCATTGTCGCTAAACAGCACTTCAAAGAATAAAAAACTCCCCCTTCCTCTAAAAACCGAGTTCCGCAGACAAATAAAAAAGAAGGGAATTTGCTTCCACTTTTAACGATACGGCCATCGTGGCCTCGCCGCCCTTAAATACATCATAGTGATGGGGCGGAGATCGCTAAAAGAGAAAGTAAACTCCCTTCTTTTTTATTTGGCGAGGACTATCTGAGCGTTTTTAGAGAAAGGGGGGAGGCTTTTTACTTCTTTGAAATCTGTTAAAATCAGATGTTTACGGGCTTGCGAAAAAAGATACCGCTGATAAATCCAAGCGAAAATTCAAAGTAACATCGTTAACGTTATTTAAGGATTAGCTCCCGTTCGGGAATAATCACCTGTAAATCTCTTATTTTACCATAAATATTCCCGTTCGGGAATATTTAGCCAAAAGTCGGTTCAAATCATTAAAATTTGCCCGATCGGGAATAATCGTATAAACTAGTTTTATGGACACTTATTTTCTTCAAAGCTTAGCAGCTGCTGTAAAAAGCAAACGTAAAAAACAAAATCTAACACAAGAAGAGCTTGCTGGTATTTCTGGGGTCGGCTTGCGTTTTCTAGTCGAATTAGAAAGTGGCAAGAAATCAACTTTGCAAATAGGCAAAATTCAACAGGTTTTAAAAAGATTAGGGTTAGCACTGCTCATTGATGAAAAAAATAAAAGATAATTGATGAAATCACTACGTGTATTTTTTAAAAATTATTTAATCGGCACGATCACTGAAGATCAAGTTGGTATTGGTTTTCAATATTCTGATAGTTGGTTACAGTTTGAAAAAAAATTCGCAATTTCACATTCACTGCCACTTTCAAGTCAATTTTATCTAGCAGAAGGCGAAGATTTTTTTGGTAATCTCTTGCCAGAAGGTGCAGTTCGCGATTCGCTTTGCAAAAAGCTGGGTATCTCTATTGATAATGATATTGCGTTGCTAGAACGTATTGGCCACGAATGCGCAGGTGCCTTAGTGATTACTAATGAAATCACTTCGCTTATTCACAAAAAGGAAAAAAAACACCAAATCACAGAAAAAGATTTCACAAATTTACTTGGCAACAGCACTTCTGTTTATTCGGGTCTTCAAGATGATATGGATTTCCCATTTTCTTTAGCTGGGGCCCAAGATAAAATTCCAGTTATTTTCAAAAACGAAAAATTCTATAGACCAACAATCTCCGAAGCAATTACGCATATTCTTAAATTTGCTCAGATCAGGTTCAAATATGTCCCTGAAAATGAATTGATTTGTTCATTGATGCTGGAGGCTTTTGGTTTACCTGTTCCTCCCGCGCGATTAGTTAAATTAAATTCTCAATATCATTTTTTAGTTGAACGATATGATCGCGATGGCAAAGCTCAAATACGATATCATCAAGAGGATTTTTGCCAAGTTTTAGGCGTATCACGACACAAAAAATATGAAGCTGAAAGTGGTTTAAAATTTAAAGATATTTTTACTAAACTGGATTCAATTCTTGATTCAATAAACACAACAAAAGACTTAGATTTGCTTATTCGCTGGCAAATATTAAATGTTTTTTTAGGCAATTGTGACGGTCATTTAAAAAACCTATCGTTATTGATGGATACAGATTGTAACTGGTCGCTGGCCCCATTTTATGATGTTGTGATGACTTTGATCTATCCTAAAGTTTCAAAAAATTTAGCATTATCTATTGGTGAGCAAACAGAAATTGGAAATCTGCATCGAAAGCACTGGAAAACTTTTTTTACTTCGTTAGAAGTTAGCTCACCTTTTTACATTAAACAAATTAAAGAAATGTCAGAGATGCTGCTTCCTAATTTTGAGAATGTCAGGCAATACTTTATTTCTGAGTATGGTTTTTCACCAGTGCTAGATTTGATGGAAAAACAATTGATCGAAAATATTCGTCGAATTAACTTAGGTTTACGCGAAGATTGATCCTCATTGTTTTTCTATTTCCAATATCTACAAAAATCTTTTTTGTGTCCACAAAATCGGGGCCAGATCACTTTCCATGTCGTGTAGTACTTAGACCACTGTGGCCAATCATTTTCTTTTTAAATGTATCTATACTTAAATGGAGCCAGACTCAGCCTTAATCTTTCCAGCCAATCCACTGAAAGCTAGTGGGTGGTAGTACTAAATTAATTTCAGAAAAGTCCAGATCTGGCCGTGTCCATAAACCACTTGAATAATGAGTGACCGGCCATATGAGCCCCTGGTCCCAAAGCAGTTCATTTATCTTCTGTATATCTAAGGTTTCTTTATCTAACTCTTTTAAGATCTCTCCGGATTCATCTGGCAGGAGAATTCCTTCTTTTGACTTGAACATAAATCGCACATCATCCTGCGGGTCTGAGGCAAGGATTCCTGTTCCATAACCCGTAATGTCCCATGTAGTGTCGACCTTTTGGTGTAAAAGTTCTTCCATTAAGTGCGCAAATGTGATTTCTTTTTTTTCGGGTTTAATTCCAGTTATTTTTAGGCTGCTAAGAACCGCTTCGAATACTTGTATTCCTATTCGCATTTGTTGCTGCCACATAGCTACGTTCAATGAACCCTGAAATTTGACGGGTAGGGTTGGAGCATCTGAAAGCTCCTTTGTATCCTTGATGATAAGTGGAAAAAAAGATCTAATAGGCTTAAATCCCGCCGTTTCTAGATTTTGGTAAAATAAATTTCTAAGTTGTATTCTAGATTTCTTTTTAAAAAAAATACTTTTTGGATTTCTCCAACTTAAAACTCTCATGAATATAATTGAAGATGGTGGCGCTCCTCGAAGGATAAAGCCACTCTTCGGAGGGGTCGTTAACTCTGATCCCATTGCGATATCAATCAAATCATTTGGATGAGCATTCCGGTCCCAGAAAATTTCTATTTCAGTCAAAGGATTCGGGTGAATCAAATCTGCGGGGTAATCAGTTCTTAACGAAAGAATAATTTTTTTATCTGTCCACTCTTTAATTTTATAGGCACCACTTGTTATAAGGTGTTCTTTTCCCATTATCCATTTACCTGTTTTGTCAAAATGAGAGGGGTGTACAACCGAGTAAAGACCAAAGCTTATTTTATCGAGCAACTTTGGCATAGGCTTTTTAAGCTTTATTATAATTGTATCTTCTGTCGCAGATAATCCTTCGATGCTTTCAGATGTGGCACTCAGGACTTCATAGCCAACTAAATTTTCGAAAAAGCCTGAACTTGAGTTTCTGGACTTCATTATTTTAGCCATACGAAGCCAGGAAGAAAGAACTGTGTGCCCTGTGATCAACGAACCATCGCTAAAGGTAAAATTTGGTCTTATTTTAAAAGCCCACTTAGTAAAATCCTTATTTACAGTCCAAGACTTTGCAATTTCAGGAGTGTGCTCCCCGAGTTTGTACTGGCTGACTAAATTGCTATTTACTGAGCTAAAAGCCACATGATTTACAAAGCTGTCATATTTAAGTGGATCGCAGGAATCAGGAGGTCCATGAGTGAAGACTAGGAAGTTATTTAATTTGTTTTGTTTCATAAAAAAATTACTTTGTAATAATAGTATGATCACCGATAGCAGTAAAATACCGATTGCAGTCATCCCTGCTTTTGATTTCAAGACTTGCATACATTAGGCTTTGATTTTTCCCTTGTCGCCACCTTTGCCTCCATTTTTACCAGCCTTTGGAGTCATACCACCATTAGAAGCCACAGCACGCTCAGATTCTACCGCTTTTCCTTTGATTGTAGTGTCTAGCTTGTCTGCTAATTTTTGAAGCCCGAATGCAGTAAGTAAAATTGCAAGAGTACCGATAAATAATTTCATAATAAAATCCCCCTTTGGATATCATCAAGTTGTCTGCGTAATTAAAACTATCTAGAGTTGTACGTCAATGAATCACTTTTTTGAAACTCATAAACAATAAAAGTATGCGATTTTAATCTATAATAATTTCATCGGTTTTTAGAGAGGGCGGGGGAGTTTTTATTCTTTGAAATCAGATAAAATCACTAGCACTAGTTTGTGGGCTTGTGAAAAATAAGCGCTTTTATATCTCTTATTTTATCATAATTATTCCCGATCAGGAATAATCGTTTAACTGGTTTTATGGGAACGTCTTCTCTTCAAAGCTTAGCAGCTGCTGTAAAAATCAAACGTAATAAAATTTAACACAAGAAGAGCTTGCTGGTATTTCTGGGGTCGGCTTGCGATTTCTAGACGAATTAAAAAGTGGCAAAAAAATAACTTTTCAAATAGGTAAGGTTTCAACAAGTTTTAAAAAGGTTAGGACTCTCACAACTCGTTGATGGAAAAATATTTTTGCACAAGTCTTTATGAATTCGCTTGGCTTGTAACAAATGCCAATTGAGCGTCAAAAAGTTCGACATATAAAAATAACTTACTACCATAAACAAAACTGTGAAAAATACCTAGTATAGGATATGTTACTTAGCATTGCTTAAGTATAGATTTTTATACCGTTTTATCTTCGGAGGAGTTTGTTATGAATAAAATGATTTTTATGTCGATGTTGATGGCTCCGTTTTTCTCAATGGCAAGTACAATTTTTATGACCCCAGCTGTGCATATACAAATCAAAGCTGGCACGGGTGTGAACCGAAAATCTGCTATTAAAGCTCAGCTTAGTTATCAAATTTATTGCAATGGTCGTGAGTTTAAATTTTCACATTTAAATCCTTTGGTTTTTATTGATGCTGATTTTAGTCTTTCAGAGCCAAATGGAGATGTTGTCACAAAAAACACGGTTGAATTTAAAAATGGCAAAGCACAAATTTCCGCAATGCAAATCACTGATCGACGAATTAGCAAATGCCAAAATGTGAATCTGTTTTATGACATTTCACAAATTGAAATTCGTTCTCTGGATGGTGCTAATATCAAGTTATTAGCAAGCAATGGTCAAATGGCACAGATGCAAAGACAAGGTAAGTTAATTTTTGATATTCACACTTCATCAATGCGTGAACAGAGTTTTATTGAAGACCTTCCATTTTTCAATGCACCACTCAGTCTAACGGGACAGGGTGAATCTGTGATTGAAAACTTGGTAGTTGTAAACTTAAATTAATTTAAAAATTGAAAACGTTGGAGTTCAAATTCTTTTAGTATAGATTTAGTTGAATACCTTACGCCGGAACAATACGAATTAATAATAAATACTTTGGCATCACAAAACAACGTCCCGCTAGCCGTGGTATTCCAAGTTAAATGTTTTTATTCTTATTTTGCCGGATTTCACCGGAACTGACCACCCAAATTTCACGGGTTTGACCACCCCGA
>CAZMVK010000133.1:5754-10214 GCA_964569545.1 uncultured Bdellovibrio sp. | reverse complement strand
TAAAGACCTAGGTCGAAATTCTCATCTCGCGACAGATTTTCTTTACGCCGCATGAAACTGAGACTGTCCTTGTGTCCCATTTTGAGATTATAATCAGAATGAAACTGAACAGCTAACTAGTACCGATAACAAGAGGAAGCATGCAGTCTTTCAATCGAATTTTTTTTCGCGGCCTAATTACCTTAATGCCCATCGCTATCACCATTTACATTGTCTACAGTGCCATCGTGATTTTAGAAAATTTGCTGGGCTCACTGTTGCGCCAACTGCTCCCTGATTACATCCCGGGATTAGGCTTGCTACTGACTTTGGTTCTTATCTTTTCATTTGGTTTATTGCTGAACAACTTTATCGCTGGTCGCATCTTAAACTCATTAGAAAAAAAACTGACACAGGTTCCATTCATTCAAGCTATTTATTCACCGCTGCGCGATCTGATGAATCTTTTTAATAAAAAAGATAGTGGTTTAAAAAGCGTCGTGTTGGTGAAAATAGGAGACTCGGGCGCCGTGGCCATGGGTCTTATCACTCGTGAAAATTTTCGCGACATAGGCTTGTCTGAACATACTTCTGAAAAAGTCGCCGTTTATTTTCCATTATCATACGGCTTGGGTGGATTCACATTTCTTGTTCCAAAAAATTCAATAACCAAAGTGGATCTGCCAATTGAGAAAGCAATGAGCCTTGCTATCACCGGATGGGTGAAAGCCGAAGACCTCAGCGCTGAAACCAGCCCCTCTGCATTCGAGAAAAAAGGTTAATATGAAAGAATCTCAAACAGTCATGCAAAAAGCTCTGGACATAAATTTAGATGCAAAAATCTATGGCACCTTTGCCGAGATCGGCGCCGGCCAAGAGGTCGCTCGTTTCTTTTTTCAAGCTGGAAAAGCCTCACAAACCATTGCCAAAAGCATTTCTGCCTATGACATGATTTACAGTGATGAAATCTACGGCAAAGAAAAAAGCGGACGTTATGTATGCGAATCTCGCTTGGACAAAATGCTCAGCAAAGAATACGATTTATTGATCGAACGACTTTCTACCGCTCGCGGAGACAACAGTCATTTTTTTGCTTTTGCCAATACTGTCGCATCCGTTGATCAGAAGAAAAGATTTTCTCACGGCTTGATGGGATTGCGATTTCAGACCAAAGAATGCGGTCCTAGTAACGATATTATTTTGCATGTGCGTTTGCTCGACAAACACCGTCTGTTACAACAAGAAGCTCTTGGTATTTTAGGCGTGAACCTGATCCATGCAGCTTTTCGTCATTTGAAAAACCCAGAACATATTGTGCAAGCTTTGGTCGATAATTTAAAAGACGGTCAAGTTTCTATCGACATGCTCAAATTCCAAGGACCTGACACCAAACATATCAACAATCACTTGATGAACCTTGAATTGGTTCGCCGTGGTTTATCTGACGCTATTTTATTTGGTCCTGACCAAAATATTTTAAATGTCAGTGACGAGTTGTTTAAAAAAACAATTTTAATTCAACGTGGAACATACAAGCCGGTGACCAATACTCATTTAGATGTTTTAGAAAAAGGCTTGTCACAATTTAAAAAAGATTCTCCAGAAGATAAAAAAAATATTTTAGTATTATTTGAATTAACCATGCACAACTTGCAACAAGACGGCCATCTGCATGAAAAAGATTTTCTCGATCGAGTTAAATCCCTTTGTTTGCTTGGGCACCATGTCTTGGTTTCTAATTTCTTTTTATTTTACCGTTTGAAACATTATCTTCGAGCTTACACTGACAAACCAATGGTATTGATTTTTGGCGCCTCACATCTGGATCGTTTGTTTGACGAAAAACATTATACGGATTTGGATGGTGGTTTACTTGAAGGCCTTGGCAAGCTACTTGATAAATCCACCAAACTTTACGTTTATCCTCACAAAACACAACAAACATGCATGACCACGAAAACTTTTTTCCCGGAAAAAAAATATTTACCAATTTATCAATATTTTTTGGCGCAGCAACAAATTGTCGATATTTCAGGTTGTGATGATATACAAGAATACATCCACTCTGCCGATGTTTGGAAAATGATTGAAGCTAAAAATCCAAAATGGAAAAAAATGGTACCTGAAAAAGTTGCCGAGATGATTCAAAAAAAGCAACTTTTTGCTAATTAGTTGGCAGTATAAATCATTCAAAAAACTCTAAGGTTTTTTGAATCTGTTACCAATGTTTCAGGTTGCACCTTGGGTATTATCCTCGGTCTGCGATATCTATTGGACCCAGCTTTTTCTTCAGAAATTTTAATAAACTTTAATTGCAACTCCACCATTGCATCAAAGACCTCCATCAACCGATCATGGATACGCGTCCCAACATCCAAGCCTTGCGTCTCACCAATCAACTCTATAGTTTGGTGAATAGCTTCGACTGTTGAATAACATAAAGCATTCGGTTGTTTGCGCACACGGAAATTGGATGGTTTATCGGGAGTAAAACAAATTCTAGGTAGCGGTAACAGATTGCGACTGCGACTCATCATTTTTTTCGCTGTCAACCAGGTGCCATCAATAACAAAAACAGTTAGTTTTTTATCTTGCGGAAACCGTTCTGTCTTTTCAGATAGTTTCATCGGCGTTAAATTCACTGAATTTTTTCCTGGATATAAAATCACACAATGACGATGAGGTTCCGCCAAAATCTGATTGACGGCAGCTACCTCTGTAAAGTCCTGACCTCTTATCAAATGCGAATTTTGTAAACAAAGATGCGACATTCTGCCCGTTGCAATACGACGACGCACTTCGATTGGATGAATCAAAATAACAAAATCTATCAGCGGATCAAATCGTTGAATGAAACGACAGTAACAGGAAAACACTGGCTGAATACATTGCGTACACAAATCACGATATTTCGGCGCATCAGCTTCAAGCTGTCTGCGCCGTTCAAAATAATCATTTATATTCATTCGCGCATTTGTAAGAAATGGATCAATGCTTGCACGGCTTGACCGCTGCCACCAGAGCTCGACAAGGCACCCTGAGCTTTATCTGCCCAAGCATAAATATCCAAATGCGCCCATGATTTTTGTTTCACAAATTTTTCCAAAAATAAAGCCGCGGTGATTGCACCACCAAAACCATCAACAGCGTTGACCATATCAGCAAAATGAGAAGAGCTTGCGCCGTTGTATTTTGATAACAATGGCATTCTCCAACTCAAATCCCCAGCGGCTTGACCAGCTTGGCTGAGTTTTTCTGCCAAATCATCATCATTTGTAAACAAGCCAGCAAGATCAGCTCCCAACGCTACTTTGATAGCACCAGTCAATGTCGCCACATCAATCACCATTTCTGGTTCATCTGCTTTTGTCTGAGTCACCGCAACATCCAAGGCATCAGCAAGCACCAAACGCCCCTCAGCATCGGTGTTATGAATCTCAACCTGCAAACCATTTCGCGCCGTGATCACATCACTTGGTCGAAAGCTTTTTCCATCTACGCTATTTTCAGCCAACGCCAGATAAAAATCCAAAGGCTTAGAATAATTCACTCGATGAGCCCACATCGCCAATCCAGCAACAGCTGCCGCCCCACCCATATCTTTTTTCATCAATCGCATTCCAGAGGAAGGTTTGATATCCAAACCACCAGAATCAAAAGTGACCCCTTTGCCAACAAATGCAACAGGCTTCGCAGCTGGACCTTTACCCTTGTTTTGGCTTGGACGATAACGAATATGTACCAAGCACGGAGGATGCACAGCTCCCTGACCTACTGCTAAATGCAAATTCATATTTTCTTTTTGCAAGCGCTTTTCATCCCAAATCGTAATTTGCACAGATTTGTTATTTTTAAATTCAGACTGAACCCACTCTGCAAAAGTTTTTGGATTCAAAAAATTAGGTGGCAAATTTACCAAGTGTCTCGCCGCATTCACCGATTCAGAAATCGAAGCAGCCTGAGAGGACAATTCTTTTGGCACCTCGATATTTCCTTGCTCGGTGTTTAGGAAATATTTTACCGCACAAATCTCAACACTCTTTTCATTATTTTTTTTATTGAAACGATCTTTAAACTGATACATAGCCATTTGCATGCCGACCATACCACCGATCACTTGCTCATCTTCCACTTGTGAAAAATGCACATGCAATTGATCTAACTGATAGGCCTTAACTAAATTCCAAATGGAACCAACCTGATCACGAGTCCACGAATAAATCGAGTCTTCCAAGCGGCCACCGTGTGAAAAAGGCCCCAAACGAATTTTGCTTTGAAAAATCCAAACAGGCCCATTGTCACTGATAAATTGCAAACACTCGCGCTCTGATTTTTGCAAAGAACTTTTTTGCCAAGTTGGCGCTAAAATTTCAATCAGTTCCAAACGACGATGCAAATCCCCACCCAAAACATAAACCAAGCCAACCTTGGGATCGATCATAATCGACGGCTTGGTTTGCGTTTTTCGAGGTTGCGTTTTT
>CAZMVK010000133.1:0-5654 GCA_964569545.1 uncultured Bdellovibrio sp. | reverse complement strand
CTTGGGATCGATCATAATCGACGGCTTGGTTTGCGTTTTTCGAGGTTGCGTTTTTTTTGTCTGAGTTTTTTTTGTTTTTAAATTTACGCCAGATAATTCTTTAGATTTAACAATACGCTTTATTTGCGCCATGAAATAGCCTCCGCCAGTAATAATCATTTAATTATTGGACTAACGCTAGCGCGCTCTCAAGCAAGTTTCAAGCAACATACACAGCGTTTTTGAAATGGACTGACGTCCCAAAAGGCCACAACTGAAAACCTTGTCAGCTTAAACTGATTATCACATCATGGCAAAGCCGGTGAAATAAAAAAAAGATCCACTTATTACAGTTGGATCTCTTTCTTATCTGCCGCCTTTAAGAAAGCAGAATAAAATTACCAAATTATTTTAATCCCGACACATCATAGAATCCTCATTGGCTTAGGGCTTCCGTGTCTTCAATGGCTTTAAACCATTGTTCTATTATTTATTCACGATGTTGGAAAAACAATTGATGATCACCATATTGCGAAGCAATCATTTCAGAAGTCGTATACAAACGACCGATTTCAAAAGCCTTATCTCCAGCAAAACGACGAGCCATGACAACATACAACAAACTGCCTGCAGGAATTTTCGCAAGATCAGCTCTAAAATCATTCAGCGAATGATTGCTGATTTGCAAAGCCATAGTTGGCACAAAATACAACTGATAAGGAACAACTGGAGTCTCTACCAAACTGCCATCGACATTAAGCGATGCAAAGTGGTCCACATTCAACACCAAAGGATTTGATACAAAAACTTGAAACCACAATTTCAAAGTTTTAAGCATCAAACTTTGCGGCTCAGGAATACGATTGGAAAAACTATGCAAGAAAAAGTTAGTATCTTCGCCCTGTCCATCAAGACTGTACATCACTGCCACATTCACTGAAGCTTGACCATCTAACAGAAATTTTAAAGCCATTCCAGGAGTGTAGCTACCTAAAGCTTGTGGATTCCCCGCTAACGAAAGTCTTGCTAGACCAATAGCACCGCTGCGAAAAGTTCCCGTAAAAGGAGTGTCAGTACTTGGCACAAATTGAACCTGCGCTACTGAGCCAGACGAATGAAGTAATTTATTTTGCCCACGAGCCGCTGGCATTTCATCAGAGGTATGATCAAAAGTTTCGTTCAAAGTTAAAACAGTTTTGAGCTTAGCAAATATAGAACCCCAACCACCCAATGGAATTGGCGGCAAGGTATTGTACTTTTGCGCCTCAAGTTTTTGCCAAAGAACAGATTGTTTGTCTTCAGCGTTTAGTTTTTTATATCCTACTGGCAAACTAGCGGAAGCAAATGGCGCCACCAACAACATCAACAACAAGACCTTTTTCATTTTTTCTCCTTTAAAGATTTCGCAATCTTCGTTTGACCACACTTCTCTTTATTATGACGTCATCGTCATTACATTTCTAAGTAGCGTGTAACAAATACCCCAATAGATTGTACACAACTTAATTTATAAAAATTAATATTGCTGAAATTCTAGTCCTTTTTGCCCTTGCCTGTCGCAACAAGACAATGAAAAATAGATAGGTCGCGACAGCGCAAACCTAAAAAGGAGTTTATATGTCACCAATCATGACCCGAAAATTGAAATCATTGAGCAAACAATCCCTCATATTGCCACTCATCTTGGCTTTGCCAGCCTGCTCTTATTTTCAACACAAAGACAATCCAGCCGCGACAACGCAAATAGAAGCCCCCGTCGCAACCAGCGACAAGTCCACTGAAAACAAAACAGAAAAGCCAACTGAAAATCAAATTAAAGCTGTTGAACACTCCGCACCGGCGGCTCCAAAAACAGCGGCAGTAGAGGAAAAAAAATCCGAAACTCATGCTGCCGTGGCTACAGCAAACAAAGCTGAAGCGACAAAACCAACACAAGAAACTCACCATCATGCAGTGGCTGCCGGAGTTCCTGCCGACAAGGCACTGGTCTGGCTTAAAAACGGCAACAATCGATATCTAACAGGCAAGCTGAGAACAGATGGCCAAAATGCCAAAGACCGTGAACGATTATCGAAAGGTCAACAACCCCACACAATTATTTTATCGTGCAGTGATTCTCGTGTTCCACCAGAAATTCTTTTTGACCAAAAACTTGGCGAGGTTTTCATTGTGCGCGCGGCTGGCGAAGCTCTTGATAACGCAACCATTGCCAGCATCGAATACGCAGTGGCACACCTAGGCTCTAATTTATTAGTCGTTATGGGACATGATTCTTGCGGAGCAGTTAAGGCTGCCTTTGAAACCCTTGGCGGAGCAGACGCTGGAAGCCCGTACCTAAATAATTTAGTCAAAGACATCCACCCACGCATCCAGAGTTTTGCCGGAAAAAAAATATCTGAACGCGGCAATGATGAATCTTGGGCAAACGTACAAGGCATTGCCAAAGATCTGGTCGAAAGATCAGCGATCATTCGCGAAGCTGTGACGAACAAAGGTTTCAAAATTGCTAAATCAGTCTACCACCTCTCCTCTGGCCAAGTTGAATGGAAAGAGTAAGAATTAAACTCAATGCCATACTTTGAACACTCGTTTAAAAATTTTCACTGGATTGATCTTGATACTCCCCAACAAGATCAATTCATAAAACTTTCAAACGAGTGGGACATTCCTCTGCACTCTCTGTCTGACTGCTTGAATCCAGAACACCTGCCCAAATTTGAACACTTCCAGGGCGGACATTTTATTATTTTTCGTTTTCCAGATGTCAGTGCAAAAAAAATTGATCATTCCATTCAAGAAGTCACAAAAAAACTCATCGTGTTTATCAAAGAAGATGTTGTCGTTACCATTCATCGTGGGTCCATTACTTTTTTAGATGACAAATCCAATCGCTGCCGTTTTGAAGACTATCCAAATACACAAGAGCTCTTAGGTTATTTTTGTGAAGAAATGCTTAAAACTTTCGACCAACCCATTGTCGATATCGAACATCAAGCCGAAGCTTTAGAACAACGGGTTTATGCACTGAAAAAAAATAAAATTCTTCGCGATGGTTATTTAATTCGTCGAAAATCCTCGGCCTACAAAAAAGTTCTCAAACTGACAGTCGATATTTTTTCACGAATGACTCAATATCAACAACTGGTCTGGATTGAATTTCAAGACACAAGGTCCTATTTGGATCGATTGTTATTCTATGCAGAAGACGTCAACGAAGACATCAATGGTCTGATGAATCTACATATTTCTTTAATTTCACAAAAAACAAATGAAGCTTCATTTCGTACCAACGAAGTCATGCGCGTACTGACTATATTTTCTATCTTCTTCTTGCCACTAAATTTTATTGCCGGCGTTTATGGCATGAATTTCGAAAACATGCCAGAGCTCCATCATCCCCATGGTTATTACTGGATTTTAACCGCCATGTGCGTGGTCAGCTTCACTATTCTATTTTGGATTATGAGAAAAGGCTGGATCGGCAGTCCAAAAGAGCCCTCAGCATTGGACGATTAACGCTCACTGTTTCCAATAAACAACAAATGGACTCGGCCTCTAGCCCCGCTGCCGCGCCTTCGAACAAATTCAAAAAGATTTGCAACAAGTCCCTTACACAGCTCAATAACAACTGGATTTTACCTAGTAAATCTTAACAAAATCATGATAGACAACAACGCACTTAAATTTAATCCCTAATTAAAGGGACAAAAAAAGGAGAATCCTATGAAATTCGTAACTACTGCTATCGTTGCTCTATTCGCAACTGCTGCTTTCGCTGCTCCAGCTGCTACAGCTCCTGCTGCTGCAACTACAGCTCCTGCTGCTCACGCTGCTCCTGTTGCTGCACCTGCTGCTGCTAAAGCTGCTCCAGCTGAAAATGCTACTGCAACTGCTAAAGTAGCTCCTGCTGCTGCTGCTGATTGCACTAAACTTGCTGGCGAAGCTAAAGCTAAATGCGAAGCTGATGCTAAAAAAGCTACTAAATAATTTTTAACAAAATTATTTAAATAGAAGCCTCATAGTTTAAACTGTGAGGCTTTTTTTTGTCCAAAACAACATAAGCATTTATATTTTAGAGATTATTTGTATAAAACTTTTTCGATGAAAAAAGTCTCTTCCCCGGCTGGCTTGTGAATCAAAACTTCGTCGCCTTCACTCTTACCTAATAAAGCTTTTGCGACTGGCGAACGCCATGAGATTTTTCCCAACTGAATATCAAATTCATCTTCACCGACAATTTGATAAGTTTTGCTCTGCTCATCTTCATCTCGCAAAGTCACTGTCGCACCGAAAAGAATTTTTTTACCAGACAATGTCGCAGGATCTACGATCATTACCTTTTCCAAACGACCGGTGAGAAAAAATAAACGTTTATCTATTTCTCGCAAACGTCTTTTTCCATAAATATAATCTGCGTTTTCCGAACGATCGCCGTTACTAGCCGCCCAAGATATAATTTCAACAAGCTTTGGTCGTTCATTGTGAAACAACTCGGCGTACTCGGCCTTTAATTTTTCAACACCCGCGGGAGTGATATAATTTCTACTGTTATCCATTAGCGATAAGGCTCTATGCGCAGGCCATGCATGGTGAATGAGGACTCGCCATACATATGTTTTTTAGAGTGCAGAGACAATTGCCCGTAAATCCAAATCGGACCAAATTCAACCTTGGCATTGCTGTCTTTATCCATTTCAACAAGCACCATTTGATTTGGCGGAGGTGGCGGCACATGAATACAAGCTTGCGGAGAAGGCACTAATAAAAATTGACTGACAGCTTTAATATTATCTTCAAGCGGGACCATAAATCCAGGGATGCGCACATTTTTACCATCCAAAGCCTGAAGCTCTTTGGAGGCCTTGCCAGTGATATAATCCAGTTCACCTAACAAGCGCCAATCCACCTCAACATAATCCCCAGAGCTTAGACTTGAGCGATTTTGAAATAAAAAAATGCCAGAGAACACAGCCAACACAAAAAGCGATAAAAAAACAATGATTTTGGTCTTAGACATCCCCGAATATTTATACTATTTTTCTCAGAATACAAGCAGGAGACCTTTATGAAATTGCAACCAGCACGTGGCACTCAAGACTTGCTTCCTGAAACAT
Organism: uncultured Bdellovibrio sp.; assembly: GCA_964569545.1. Taxonomy (GTDB): domain Bacteria; phylum Bdellovibrionota; class Bdellovibrionia; order Bdellovibrionales; family Bdellovibrionaceae; genus CAZMVK01. The sequence goes on along the minus strand of CAZMVK010000133.1, from coordinate 561 downwards.
GCAAAGCCTTTCGCTTTATCAGCCAACAAGCACTGTCGACCGCAGAGCGTTACGGCTACGAAGAGATCTCCACTCCGATTTTTGAATTTTCCGAAGTTTTCCACCGCACCTTGGGTGAAAGCTCCGACATGGTATCTAAAGAAACCTATACCTTCAGTGACCGCGGAGGGGATTCATTAACTCTGCGCCCCGAAGGAACTGCTGGTATTGCACGCGCTTTTATATCCAACGGCATGGCGCAAAATCTTCCTCTTAAATTATTTTATACAGGACCAATGTTTCGTTACGAACGTCCTCAAAAAGGTCGCTATCGCCAGTTTCACCAACTGGGTGTTGACTGCCTTGGTTTAGATTCTCCCTTGGCAGATATCGAGTGCTTGGCATTGGCTTGGGATTTTTTAGGAAAATTAGATTTACAAGCTCGTGTTCAATTGCAAATCAACAGTTTGGGTGATCACGAATCCAGAAACAATCACCGACAAAAACTTGTCGAGTATTTGCAGGATTTCAAATCACAATTATCTGCCGATTCACAAATTCGCTTGGAAAAAAATCCTCTGC
>CAZMVK010000132.1:0-10352 GCA_964569545.1 uncultured Bdellovibrio sp. | reverse complement strand
AGTGAAATTACAGAAAACCATTTAGCAAAAGTTGATGAGCTTGGAATTGAAAAAGTTTGGATTAGATCAGCATTAACTTGTAAAACTCTGCGTGGTGTTTGTGTAAAATGTTACGGTCGTGATTTAGCTCGTGGTAATACTGTGAACTTGGGAGAAACTGTAGGAATTATTGCAGCCCAGTCTATTGGTGAGCCAGGAACGCAGTTAACGATGAGAACTTTCCACTTAGGTGGAGCAGCCTCTCGTGCTGTAGAGCAGTCAGTTCATGCGTCAAGATATGATGGTGTATTGAAATTGAAAAACATTCATTCTGTTTTAATTAGACAAGGTAAGCTTGTTGTTATGAACAGAAATGGTGAAGCAATCGTTGTAGATGAGGCTGGGCGCGAACGTGAGCACTTTAAATTAGTTTATGGTGCAATTTTGAGCTTTAAAGAAGGCGATAAAATTACTAAGGGAGCTACGGTTGCTGAGTGGGATCCGTATTCGAATCCAATTATCGCCGAAGTTTCTTCGATAGTTCAGTTTCAAGATGTTGAAGAAGGTGTGACTGTTGCTGAGCAAGTTGACTCTGTTACGGGCTTTGCTACTAAAGTTATTACTGAATCAAAATCTTCTGACATCAAGCCGACAGTTTTGCTAACGGATGGCCAGGGAACTACGAAAATGCTTCCGGGAAGAGATATTCCAGCGAGGTATTTAATACCGGTTGGTGCTCAATTGTTAGTTCAAGATGGTCAAGAAGTTCACTCTGGTGATGTTATCGCTAAGATTCACCGTGAAACATCTAAAACAAGAGATATTACAGGCGGTTTGCCACGAGTTGCTGAGTTATTTGAAGCTAGGAAGCCAAAAGAAGCTGCAATTATTTCTGAAGTAGATGGTTACGTAACATTTGGTAAAGATGTTAAAGGTAAACAGCGTGTGATTGTAACGCCAGAGATTGGCGAGCAAAAAGAGTACTTAATTCCTAAAGGTAAACACGTTGCGGTTCGAGAGGGCGAATATGTTAAGGCTGGAGAAGCTTTGATGGATGGGCCTACGAATCCACACGATATCTTGAAAGTACTTGGGGACAAAGCATTGGCTGCGTATTTAGTGAATGAGATCCAAGAGGTTTACAGGCTTCAAGGTGTGAGTATCAATGATAAGCACATTGAGGTTATCGTTCGACAAATGTTGCGTAAGGTTCAAATTGTTGATGCTGGGGATAGTAGATTTTTGGTTGGTGAGCATGTTGAAAAGTACGCTCTCGAAGAGGAAAACATTCGCATCAGTAAAGAGGGTGGACAGCCTGCGATTTTTGAACCGTTATTGCTTGGTATTACAAAAGTATCATTGAGCACTGACAGTTGGATTTCAGCAGCCAGCTTCCAGGAAACTACAAAAGTTTTAACTGAGGCAGCAATCAATTCGAGAACTGATCAATTGAGAGGCTTAAAAGAAAATATTATCATGGGACGATTGATTCCTGCAGGAACAGGTTTGACCAGTTATAAACTCTGCCAGGCATGGGTGCTTCAGCGCATCAGTCTTAAGTGTTTTATAGAGTATAGATCTATTTAAAAAAAGGGGTGGAGACACCCCTTTTTTCGTGCTTGACCAATCTTGATTTAATAGTTACTTTCCCGCCTTCCGGAAGGAAAATTGAGTAATCTTTCTTTGCTTTAAAAAAGGGTCAACCGGGATCTGGGTTATTTGAAAATAATAACCAGAAGTAATAAAAGGTGAAGAACGGCATCCAGTCTTAATAATAGACTGCATACAAGAAAGGAAAAGCATGCCTACAATTAACCAGCTCATTAAACGTGAGCGAGTCATTCAAAAAAATCAGACAAAGTCACCAGCGTTGACATCTTGTCCACAAAAAAGAGGGGTTTGCACAAGAGTGTATACAACGACTCCAAAGAAACCGAATTCAGCTTTGCGAAAAGTTGCTAAAGTTCGTTTGTCTAATGGTTTTGAAGTTATCTCTTACATTCCTGGTATTGGTCATAACCTACAAGAGCACTCAGTTGTTCTAATTCGCGGAGGTCGTGTTAAAGATCTTCCAGGTGTTCGTTACCATATCGTTCGTGGTGTGTTGGATTTACAAGGTGTTAATGGTCGTCTAAGAAGTCGTTCAAAATACGGCGCTAAACGTCCTAAAAAATGATTTTAGAAATTCTGTAGGAGTGTGACAAATGTCTCGTAGAAAAAAAACGTTTAAAAGAGAAATTATTCCTGATCCAGTTTATAAAGATATAGTTGTAGCAAAATTTATCAATAAAATGATGATCCAAGGTAAAAAAGCAGTAGCTCAAAAGCTTTTTTATGGTGCTCTTGATGAGTTGAAAGATAAAGTTCCTAATGAAGAAGCAATAGGAATCTTGAAAAAGGCTCTCGAGAACTGCAAACCAGCTTTAGAAGTTCGCTCTCGTCGTGTTGGTGGTGCTACTTACCAAGTTCCAGTTGATGTTCGTCCTTCTCGTCGTCTAGCTTTATCTATGAGATGGATTATTGGTTATGCGCGAGATCGTGGTGAAAAGGATTTTGCTAAGCGTTTGGCTGGTGAAATTTTAGATGCTTATAATAATCGTGGTAATGCTATTAAAAAACGTGAAGACGTGCATAAAATGGCAGAATCTAATAAAGCATTTTCTCACTACAACTGGTAAATATTTTGTAATAAATATGTTGTATTCATCAAGGCTAACCTTTGGGTTGGCCTTTTTGTTTTGTGGCAAAGTATTGATGGAAAAGTGTTTTAGTGAAAATTAGCGAAAAACAAGAGGAATGAAATGTCTGCTTTAGATCCGCAACAATTGTCTGAATTAAAATTGACACGTAATTTTGGCATTATGGCTCATATTGATGCTGGGAAAACTACAACGACAGAGCGAATTTTATATTACTCTGGAAAAGGTCATAAGCTTGGTGAGGTTCATGACGGAGCTGCGACTATGGATTGGATGGAGCAAGAGCAAGAGCGAGGAATTACAATCACGGCCGCGGCAACAACTCTAGAATGGAGTTCTCATCGTTTAAATATTATCGACACTCCTGGGCATGTAGATTTCACAATCGAAGTAGAGCGTTCATTGAGAGTGTTAGATGGGGCAATTGCGGTGTTTGATGGTGTTAGCGGTGTGGAGCCTCAGTCTGAAACTGTTTGGCGTCAGGCTAACAAATACAAAGTCCCAAGAATCTGTTTTGTAAATAAAATGGATAGAGTAGGGGCGGACTTCGGAGCTAGTTTAAAAAGTATCAAAGAAAAGTTGCAAGCTAATGCGATCGCCATTCAAGTGCCGATTGGTGCTGAGGAAAATTTTGTTGGAGTGGTTGATCTTATAGAGCAGTGTGCATATGAGTGGTCTGCTGTTGGAGATGGTTCAAAGTATAAAAAAATAGAAATTCCTTCTCATATGTCTGGTGAAGTTGAAAAAATGAGAATGGAAATGGTTGAAAAAATTGTTGAGTTTGATGACGAGCTAATAGAGCTTTATTTGTCTGGCGAGGCAATCTCGACAGACAAGTTAAAAGCAGCTTTGCGAAAAGGTACATTGGAAATGAAAGCATTTCCTGTCTTGTGTGGGTCAGCTTTTAAAAACAAAGGTATTCAGCCATTGCTAGATGCGACGGTTTGTTACTTACCAAGTCCTCTGGATGTTGTAGATGTTGTGGGTATCGACCCATCAACTGAAAAAGAAGTAAAATGTATTGTGAGCTTTGAGGAGCCCACGGCGTCTCTTGCATTCAAAATTGCAAACGATCCATTCGCGGGAAGTTTGACTTATATTCGAGTATACTCGGGTGAAATTAAGGTGGGTGATTCGTTGTTGAATCCTCGGACCGAGAAGCGTGAGAGAATTCAAAAGATAGTAAAAATGCACGCAAATTCAAGATCTGAAGTTGGTAGCATAAAAGCTGGGGATATCGGCGCAGTTGTGGGTTTGAAATTTACGGCTACTGGTGACACTTTGTGTGATCCAAAGAAGTTGATTGTATTGGAAAGTATTGTTTTTCCAGAGCCAGTCATATCAATTGCTGTTGAGGCAAAGTCCTCTGCGGATCAAGAAAAAATGCTATCTGGAATCGAAAAGTTAGTTAAAGAAGACCCATCAACCAGAATTAGATTTGATGCAGATACGGGGCAGACGCTGCTCTCTGGAATGGGTGAGTTGCATTTGGAAATATTGATTGATCGTTTAAAGCGAGAACATAAAGTTCAGGTCAATGTTGGGCGACCGCAGGTTTCGTATCGTGAAACTATTACAACACCAGCTGAGGGGGGGTGCGACTTTGATCGCATAATAGCCGGTGAACAGCAAAAAATTAAAGCCTTGGTGCGGATATCTCCTCTTTCAAAAGGAGAAGGTGTAAAGGTTGAAACTTCAGTTGTTGCAAATCAAAGAGGTGCTGGGGCAATAATTACGCAAGATATTCTTAAGGCGGGTCTTTCTGGTTTGCGTGAAGCAGCTGAGGTTGGGCCGATTGCAGGATTTGCTCTCATAGACGTTAAATGTGAGCTCTTAAAAATGGAATATTCTTTGGATTGTCCAATCAGTGAGTCTGGAGCTAAGGCTTCAGTTTCATTTGCCTTTAGGGCGGCGATTCAAAAAGCTAATATTCAGTTGTTGGAACCTGTGATGAAGTTAGAAGTGTCTGTTCCAGATGATTTTGTTGGGAACGTTATCAGCGATCTTAGTTTGCGTAGGGGCAAGGTATTGTCCATGTTGTCGCGTCCAGGAGGGCAGGTGGTGCAGGCGGAGGTTCCTCTTGCGAAGCTTTTTGGTTATGCAACGGATGTTAGATCGATTTCTCAGGGGCGAGCTAGTTTCTCAATGGTGTTTTTAGAGTACAGTGCTGTTTCGCAAAAGGCTAAAGAGGAGATATTAAGTGCATTAGGGCGAATCTAACGTGTTTCTTTTGAAGAGTTCGATAAAAAAATAAAAATACAATTATTTTTTTGACTTCCTGATTGGCTTCAGTGCATATTCGCCCCTCGGCCACACTGAATAGTGTAAAATTGGGTCCTAAATGCTAATTACCATTTTTTTATTTATGGAAAAAGCTTTAGAAGGCTCAATGTTTTTTTTTATGCTGGGAACTTCTGACTAAGTGTGGCTAGTCGGCAGATTGCAGCAGGGAGACTTAATGAGCATACAAAGTCAAAAAATCAGAATTAGGCTTAAAGCCTTTGATCATAAACTACTTGATCAATCTACAAAAGAAATAGTTGAAACAGCGAAAAGAACTGGCGCTAAGGTTGCGGGTCCGATTCCTCTTCCAACTAGAATCAATCGCTATACTGTTTTAAGATCACCACATGTTGATAAGAAATCTAGAGAGCAATTTGAGGTTCGTACTCATAAGAGAATGCTTGATATTTTAGAGCCAACGCAGCAAACCGTGGATCAGCTTATGAAGCTTGATCTCTCTGCTGGTGTGGATGTTGAAATTAAATTGTCCGCTGTGTAATGGGAGTTAATTGTGAGTACTGAGCAAAATCAACAAGCACAAGAAGCTATAAAATTAAACGGCCTTTTTGTCTTTAAAGAGGGAATGGCTTCTGTTTACGATGAAAAAGGCGAGGCTGTGCCGGTTACAGTATTAAGATATGAGCCGTGGATTGTCTCTCAATTGAAAAATAATGAAAATGATGGTTATGCAGCTGTTCAGATTGCATGTAGGCCAAAAAAAGAAAAAAATGCGAATGCAGCAGAAAAAGGTCATTTTAAAAAAGCTGGCTTTGATGTTGGACTTCAGTTCGTTCGTGAAATTCGTCAAGAGGCTCCTGAGGGGGTTAAGCTTGGGGCGCGTGTTGACATTGAAAGTTTAAAAAAAGGCGATGTAGTTAAGATGACGGGCGTCTCTAAGGGGCATGGGTTCACCGGCTCAATGAAAAGATGGAACTTTGCTGGAGGTCCTGCTGCGCACGGATCAAAGTTTCATAGAAGGCCGGGTTCGTCTGGAAATAGAACATGGCCTGGGCGAGTTATGCCAGGCAAGAAATTCCCGGGCCACTATGGTGATGAGACTATCACAGTACGTAATGTAGTGGTGGTTGATGTTGTCCCTTCTGAAAATGTTATATTGGTTAAGGGCCCAGTTCCGGGGGCTAGAAATTCATTAGTTAAGCTGGTGAGAGAGTAGTTTATGTTAACAGTAGATGTATTAAATTGGAAAAGTGAAAAAGTTGGGTCTGTAGGGTTGGATGAGGAAGTGTTCTCGGTTCCGGTAAAACTTGATGTTTTACATAGTGTAGTGCAATGGCAGCTTGCAAAGAGGCGGCAAGGTACTCATATGGTAAAGACTAGAGGTTTGGTGAGTGGTGGTGGTAAAAAGCCATTCAAGCAAAAGGGAACTGGTAATGCGCGTCAAGGTTCAACACGATCTCCTTTGATGCCTGGTGGTGGTAAAATTTTTGGTCCACAGCCAAGGTCTTATGAATTCTCTATGCCGAAAAAGGTTAGAAAATTAGGTTTAAAGATGGCGCTTTCTCACCTAGTGAGCGAAGGTAAGTTTTTTGTTGTTAAGGATATGGCAAGTGCGGCGGGTAAGACTGCTGAATTGAATAAAAAACTTAAGACTTTTGGGAAAGCTAAGGCGTTGTTGGTCGATGCGGACAGTAATGAGATGTTCAAAAGAGCGTCAGCAAATATTCCTAAATATAAATACATGTCGTCTGAAGGTTTGAATGTTTATGATTTGCTAAAGTATGACTGTGTGATTGTTACTGAAAAGTCTATTGAGCAAATAGTTGATAAGTGTAGTTTGGAGTCGTAGATGAAACAGTTAATTAAACGTCCGTTAGTGACAGAGAAAAATACATATCATAATGCCGCTGGTGTTTATGTATTCGAAGTAGATTTGTCGGCTGATAAAAAGTCTATTGCCAGCGAAGTTCAAAATAAATTTGGTGTAAAAGTAGCGTCAGTGAGGACTTCGGTCTGCAGGACACGTTCGAAAACAACAAAGTTCGGTTTGGGTAAATTATCTCATTGGAAAAAAGCTTTGGTAAAACTTAAAGCTGGCGAAAAAATCGCTATGTTTGAGGGAGTGTAAGATGGGAATTAAAGTTTTCAATCCTAGGTCTCATGGGCTTAGAGGGGCTACAGGATTTGATTTCAAGGAAATCACAGCTACAAAGCCTTTAAAATCACTCACAGAATCACTCTCTAGATCGTCTGCTCGTAATAATACCGGCATGATAACGATGAGACATATCGGTGGTGGTCACAAGCGTCGATACAGAGTTATTGATTTTATTAGATCAAAAGTAGACGTTGCGGCTAAGGTCGTTTCAATTGAGTATGATCCTAACAGGACTTCGCGTATTGCGCTGATTGCTTATGTGGATGGAGCTAAGGCGTATATTATTGCGCCAGTCGGTTTGTCTATTGGTGATGTTGTTTTGTCTAGCGATAAGGCTGATATTAAGCCTGGTAATTCTCTACCTTTAATAAATATTCCCGTAGGAACAACGCTTCATAATGTAGAAATTAGACCAGGTAAGGGCGCGCAAATTGCTCGTGGTGCTGGCGTTGGTGCTGTGCTTGTGTCAAAAGACGGAAAGTACTGTCAGGTTAGATTGCCTTCAGGTGAAGTTAAGTTAATTTTATCAATTTGCAGAGCTTCTATTGGTCAGGTTGGTAATACGGATAACGAAAATATATCTTTAGGTAAAGCTGGTCGTTCTCGTTGGAGAGGTATCAGGCCGGGAGTTAGAGGTATGGCGATGAACCCAGTTGATCACCCATTAGGCGGTGGTGAAGGGGTTGGTAAAGGTCATCATCCTGTTACTCCATGGGGTAAGCCAAGTAAGGGTTATAAAACTAGAAATAATAAACGTACTGATTCTTCGATTGTTCGTCGTCGTAAGTAAGATAGGGGTTTGGAATGGCACGTTCAGTTAAAAAAGGTCCTTTTGTTGATTTGCATCTTTTAAAAAAAATTGATGTAGCGATTGAAAAAGGTGATAAGAAAGTTATTAAAACATGGTCTCGTCGTTCAACGATTTTGCCAGAAGCTGTTGGTTTGACATTCGCAGTTCATAACGGAAGAAAATTTGTTCCCGTGTATGTTACTGAAAATATGATCGGTCACAAGCTGGGTGAATTTGCGCCTTCGCGAACCTTTAATGGTCATGCAGATAAAAAGGCGTCGTCTTCTGCTGCACCGGCTGCTAAAAAGTAAATATAGAGGAAGTCTATGGAAGTAAAAGCAAGTTTAAAACATGCAAGAGTTGGTGAGCAAAAGGCTAGATTGGTTGCCAATATGGTTCGGGGGAAAAATGTTGGAGAGGCGATTAAGATACTAATGTTTCTTAATAAGAAGTCTGCAGCATTGATTAAAAAAATTATTGAATCTGCAGTTGCTAATGCTGATTATAAAAAGTCTGTTGATTTGGATAAGTTATTTGTTAAAGCGATTACTGTTGATCAAGGTTCTGTATTCAAGCGCTTTAGACCTAGAGCTCAGGGGCGTGCCTCTGGAATCAGGAAGAGAACAAGTCATATCAATGTTGTTTTGGATGAGAGGTAATTCGTGGGTCAAAAAGTTAATCCAATAGGTTTACGTTTAGGCGTTATTAGAACTTGGGATTCAAGATGGTATGCAAAAGGTTCTGCTTATTTTGATAACTTGCATGAAGATATCAAGTTAAGAGGATATCTAAAGGCGAAATTAAAACATGCAGGTTTAGCTAAAATCGAAATAGAGCGAGCTGCAAAAAAAGTTAAAGTTATTATTCACACTGCTCGCCCTGGTGTTGTTATAGGAAAAAAAGGAACTGGAATAGATGCTCTGAAAGCTGAAGTTCAAAAGTTGACTCCAAATGAAGTTTTCTTGAGTATTCAAGAGGTCAGAAAGCCTGATATAGATGCTCAGCTGGTTGCTGAAAGTATTGCAATGCAATTGGAAAAACGAATTTCATGGAGACGCGCCATGAAGAAAGCAATTGCTGCAGCTATTAAGGGTGGCGTTCGTGGTATTAAAGTTAAAGTTTCTGGACGATTAGATGGTGCAGAGATCGCTCGTACTGAGTGGTACAATGAAAAAAGTGTTCCTTTGCATACGCTGAGAGCTGATATTGATTATGGTACTGCCGAAGCTCTTACTGCGTACGGAATTATTGGTATGAAGGTGTGGATTTATAAAGGCGATATCTTATCCGCTCGTGAAGTTGAGGAGGCTGGTCGTGTTAAGTCCTAAGAGAGTAAAGTGGAGAAAGCAGTTTGTAGGAAGAGCTACTGGTTTGGCAGTCAGAGGATCAAATATAGATTTTGGTGACTTTGCGTTGCAGGCAATGGAAGAAGGGCGTCTTACCGCAAGACAGCTTGAGGCTGGTCGTATTGCGATTGCTAGGTCTATTAAGCGTGGCGGAAAAATTTGGTGCAGGGTTTATCCAGATACCCCTGTGACTAAAAAGCCAGCGGAAGTTAGGATGGGATCAGGTAAGGGAAATCCTGAGTATTGGGTTGCTAGAGTTTTGCCGGGAAAAATATTATTTGAAATGAACGGCGTGACTAAAGAGCAGGCTCAAGAGGCTTTTTTAAGGGCTGCTCATAAGCTGCCTTTTAAAACTAAATTTTTAACTCGGGAGTAGCAATATGAAATTTAATGAATTAAAAGGTTTAAAATCTTCTGATTTAAAACTAAAGAAAAAAGAAATTACGCAGAGTGTTTTTGAGGCTACAATTAAAAATCAAATTGGTCAGTTGTCTAATCCTTTAGTTATTAGGGAATTACGCAAGGATTTGGCTAGAGTTAATACTGCTCTTGCTCAGGTTTTACCAAAATAAGCTGGAGATTTTATGAAAGAAGTAAGTCAAGAAAGAGGTCGTAAAGTTGAGATCATTGGTGAAGTTGTTAGTAACTCAATGAGCAAGACCATTTCTGTTTTGATACTAAGAACATTTAAGCATGCAAAATACGGAAAATATTTAAAAAGAACATCAGTGTTTAAAGCTCACGATGAGAATTCAGAAGCTTCTGTTGGCGACAAAGTGTTAATTAAAGAGTCTAGACCCCTTAGTAAAACTAAAAGATGGACTCTTGTTCAAGTAGTTGAAAAGGCAAAAGGTTAATATATGATTCAAATGCAAACGAGAATGAACGTGGCTGACAACTCTGGCGCAAAAGAAGTAATGTGCGTCAAGGTTCTTGGTGGTTCCAAAAAACGATATGCTAAAATTGGTGATATAGTTATTGTTTCGATTAAAGAAGCTATGCCTACTGCAAAAGTAAAAAAAGGTGACGTTGCTAAGGCCGTAGTTGTACGAACTGTTCAAAAGCTAAGAAGAGTTGATGGTACCTATATTAGGTTTGATGATAATGCAGCGGTATTGATAAATGCGGCAAAAGAGCCG
>CAZMVK010000131.1:0-10423 GCA_964569545.1 uncultured Bdellovibrio sp. | reverse complement strand
CTATAATTATGTTTTTAAATACCATCTGGCATATTCCAGAGATGGTGACGGGGTTGATTGGGGCAATATTTATCGGTATGTCGATTTGGTCCAGTACCCGATTTGGCTCTGAAACTGTTAAATAGACCTAAGTATATAAAGTCTGTGTTTTGCGGTGACAACTTTGTGTTTGCTGTTCAGACTTGAAAATGATGAACAGCAAAAATCCACTGCAAAAACAATTAGAGCATCAGCGTTTTCTTCACGGTGTTGATTATGTCAGATGCGAGAGTCATTCTTTAAAAAAACTAAACACCAGCGAGCTTGCGCGATTAAATCAAATTCTAACTGGTTCGGATCAAGACCCTTGGCGTTTTGAATCTGTACATGTGCAAATCCCGACGGGGCAGGTGCATGAGATCAATATTGTATCCAATCCCATGGCTAGAGCTCGCGAGATTTTATCACACGCATTTGAAGAGCTGGGCAATCAGCATTTATTACAGTCGACTTGTGATTTGTATTCTCATCTGGTGTTGGAACATTTGTTTCAAGATGCCAATCGGCGAACTTCGGTTTTAGCGACTATTTGGTTGTTAGATGTCGCTGGGATTTCAGTGGATCCAGAAAAACTTTTAAAAATTCCATTGGGTAATTTAAGAATTCCAGCGGAAAAAGAAAAGTTCGTCAGAGCTATTGCGGCCTTGATCTCGTCTTAAATTTTTCTGGCAAAAATGCACAGTTAGTAAATTTATTTTCTTCATACGGAGCGCAAGGCGGTGCTTCGGATTCAATTTGCTGGATTCGCCGTGAATCACCAATTAAGTTTGGAAATGGGCCATTGGCATCGATTTCAGGAAAAGCTGGTGTGATCGAACTGCCCACTCTTCCCAGTCCACGATAGGTTTGTACAGTCCAATTTTTTCGCATGCTTTCTAAAATTTTTATTTTTAGTTCACGACTTGCAGTTTGCGATTCTTTATCAAGAATTGGGGTGATGATGTTTTGCAGGCCTGCTCCTGCCTTGTTGAGCTCTTGCAGAGAGTCCTGCAGGGTTTCAAACAACATCTCTTTAGTTTTAGGGCCAAAATCACTGCTGCCAGAAAAACCTAAAATCAGCGCGGCCTTCGGAAAAATCCGTTTCATGATATATGGATAATTGTACATGTGAGAATCATTAAACAATCCGTAATCTGGTAAAACGCGATTGAGATCTAGAATTTGACAGTGATCAGGTGCTAGTCTCGCAACACGGAAAGCGCATCGTTCTTGAAATGGATCCAGCGTGAAATCCTCTGGATAAAGTCTTGCTAAACGTCGACGATAAAAATCTAAAGTATTAAAACTTGCGGCATTGCCGACAACATAGCTTTTTGCACTTTGATTGTTTTTATTTGATTGATAATTATAAATGGCAGCAATTTGTTGTGGGTTCAGATAAGCGCCATTGGTATAGTGAGGTTCAAAATTAACCAAACTGTTGCAGCCACCCAGCACCACCAGTTTGATATTTTTAAATAAATTTCGAGCCCCAGCATTGCTTCGAAGAGTGTGTACTAGGCCAGCAAGATAGAGATTCATTTTATAATTATTTTCACCTGCATCCATGTCGTCAGAATGCCAGCCAAGACCTGCGATGGCATGTCCGCTGACGACCAGAATATCTGGTAAAATCTCATTCAAGGCTTGTGGCGTATTTTTTTTAGGATCGTATTGATCAAACCAACTGAGGTCTTGTGCAATAGGTGGGTAGTTATAAGTTTCATTCTCTGTAGGCCGGCTATTGCCGACATGAAAACCGTCATTGGTGATTAGAAATGGATTGCTTTGATTGTTCACTGGGACGCGGGTGATTTGCACGTCAAAGTCTCGACCGATATGTTGCTGTAGGGATTGAACCAGGCCTCGAGTTCCCAACTGAATAAACAAAATACGTACAGTTTTGTTGTCTGTTTTGTTTGCCGTGGCTAAGGAAGAGTGGGCGCCAAGTAAAATCAAAATAACCAAAGACAATTCTGTCCTAGTAAATATTTTGGTGAGGGTTTTGGTGATTGTATTCGTGAAGTGACCTAAAAAGCTAACAGCTGTCAAAAATATTGACTGTGTTTGATCTTGATTGTGGGCTCTATTGCTTACCATACAGTATTTCCTACTGTATTTTTTAAGTTTCAACAAACGAGCCAAAAAGTGCTGCTCGTTCTATTCTTGGAAAGATTCAATTTCCTCGCTGTCGCGTTCGTGAAATTGTAGGTTTAAACTGATAATTGTATAGCCTACGATGCGTCCATTAGTACATCCAGCTTTGGTTAAGACAGCTACTGTTTCTTCCGGGTGTTGATATACGTATTCGCTGTCATAATCACAAGAGGCAGTATCAAAAGCATCCTGGCTAAAACGTACGCGGTAAGCTACTGGTAATTTGTTTTCGTTATAAACTTTGTTAATCTGATCAATACCCAAATCATCTGCGCCCAGTTTGTAATCGCCTTCTAAGATTGTATCAAACCAGATGCTTTGCTCTTGGTCGGTGATTTCGTCAAAGCGGGCCTTTTCATTGGCTTTAAAGTTATTCATATCAACAGGTGCTTGAGAGTAAGCTTGTGAGCTTAGTTTTTCGCTTACGTTGAATGCGAATTTGGCGAATTCTTCTTCGGTCATATGAGTTGGTAAGGCATGAGCAGAAGCTAAAAACAGGCTCAGAGATAAAAACGTAATGAAACTTTTGATTGAATGAGAAACGATTGAATTGGTAATCATGAAAACCCCACGATAATGATAGTTTTTATTAAGCGAGGTCATAACAGCCAGTTGCGTTTCTGTCTAGATTTTATTTACAGTAAGAATTTATATGGAAGGCTTAGAGTCTGTCTTATTTGAAAAGTGGAAAAGAGTCCCGAAATTGGGGTAAAGATCCACTTGCAAGTGGTCTCATTTTGAGAAGACTTAATAAGAGTGATTATTCTAGTCGTCACTGAACAGCTAGGGTGTGTCCATATTTGATTAGTAGTTGGACGGAAAATTTTGAGTTCTTTCGCCTTTTTTAGTCCATTTTATTCATATTTAGATTTTAGCCCAGACACCGAAAAGTACATACAAGCGAGGTGTCTGTGCAAAAATCTAAACAAATATCAAAGAGAAATATTCTAGAGATTAAAAAGTATTTTTTTGTTTTATCAACAGTCGCTTTGGTGGCCTGCCAGGGGGGCGTAAAGGCCACGTCAGACACAAGCTCAGCCTCTGCTGACAACACAGCTGCTGGCGGTGATGCGAATGCGGGAGCTGGCAATGGAACTGGTAATGGAGATGGGGATAACGCTTCGGCAGGGACTGGCGGTAACGTCAATGGTTTTGATTTGAAAAACCAAGTCGATTTTTACAAACAAAGATACAACCTCAAAGACCCATATACAAAGCTTGTTGGCAATTCTGGCAACGGTGATGACAATCTTTATGGAGTCCGCAATTTTCGCGTGGTTTTGCATGGAATTTATTATCGCGGTGGGGCCAACAATGTATTTAACAAGTATGGTAAACTTGGAAACTCCAATCCATTGCCAGATGTGGGATTAAAGAATTTGTGTGAGGAAGGTTTTAGCGAGGCTGATTATCTTTATCCGACAAATTATGCTCAAGCTCCGCATTCGGTGCGTTGTACAAATGTGCAACGCCAAGATGTCGATTTTAAATATTTACAGGTCACCAGCTTAACCAGTGGCAATGAAAAGAAAATTCTGACGCAGGTATGGAATCATATCAAAGGTAAAATCCCAGGGCCAATGTATGCACATTGTTGGAATGGTTGGCATGCCTCAGGCTACGCGGCTGCAATTTCTTTAAAACAATTTTGTGGCTGGAATGCTGATCAGGCCGATGCGTATTGGGTGAAAAATACGGATGGAGTCAGTGTTGGTTATGATTCTGTACGTAAGAAAGTTCGAGATTTTCAACCCTTTCCTGATTTGAAAATCACGACGGATGAAAAAAACATGATCTGTCCGCAGTAAAAATTGCGCTCAAACAAATTATGCATATAATCTTGTGATGATTTTTGAAAAATTAGCAAAAAAATATAAAACTCCAAAGCAAGTACAACAGTACTTGCGTACCTTACCTTACAATCGCGAAAAAAAAGGATCTACGTTGCGTTCGGCTGCCAGTGCGGTGAGTGCTGGGCAGGCCCATTGTTTTGAGGCAGCTTTTGTAGCCGCTGCGATTTTAGAGCATCACGGTTATCCGCCTTTGGTGATGAGTTTTGAGAGCATTGATGGTTTGGATCACGTTTTATTTGTTTATCAGCAAAAAGGTAAATGGGGAGCTGTTGGGCGTTCGCGCGACGAGGGTTTGCATGGGCGGCCGGCGGTGTTTCGTTCGCTTCGAGATTTGGCTCTCAGTTATTATGAGCCTTATATTGATAAAACGGGCAGGATCACGGCATTTCAGTTGGCAGATCTCGATGAGACCGATGCGGATTGGCGTTATGCCAAGAGGTTTGTGTGGCCGTCAGAACAATATCTTTTGGATTTACCACATCAGAAATTAATCACTTCGCACAAAAAATTTCGCCAAATCAAAAAAAGATATCTTAAAAATGGCCCAATGAAATCTAAATCATTTTGGTGGTGATTTCGCCGACGGGTTGGTCGAGCCTATCCCTGCTTCATAATTGGTAGCTTTTCGTCTGTAAAATCATTCTTAACTGATGCCGCAGCGGTAGTGATTTTTTATATTTTTAAAAAGAAAGTTCAACCGCAGTTCAATGACTTACACTTTTTTGATGGAGAACGGTGAATGTTTTAATTTGAATGGTATCTGTTAAAAACATAGTCAGTTGTGGTTTTGCCAGCACACTGAAATCATTAGCTAATTTTGTGGCCAACTCCTTGCACTGTATGATTCCGGAGGTCGCCGGTGTGTTTGACCATGAAAAATAAAATTATATTTTTAAGCTTTCTGCTGTTTTCAAATCTAAGTTTAGCCAGTCAGTATGCTTGTCGGATCAGTTACCGCACTGAGAGCGGTACCCGTGTGGTGACTCAGAGTCAGTATGCAAATTTATATCAAGGTGAAGGCGTCATTTTTTCATTTTTGCCTGCTTTCGATTACAAGCCATACAATGTTGATAATGTTGATAATGTTGAATCAAAATACAAAGACATAAATCGTCAGCGTGATTTTAATGCCAAGGTTGTGGTGCAGCTTGATCGTTACCTAAACACCTTACGTATTGCTGCCATTTTTCGAGATTTAGATTCATCCAAAGATCTTGGATCTAAAGTTGTAGTTGAGAAGCCAATTCAACAAAGTGATTTTTCATTAGAGTTGCCATCACAAATACTGAATGAGTCCAATGTCTCATTGTTTGTTTCTTCTGTGAATATTTCGTGTTCAGATCTCGACAGCCAAATGGCGGCGAAAGCAAAAGTGAACTCAGATCAAATTTCTCTAAAATTAATTGGCAGACCTTGGCTGACTGAAACATTGATTGCCAAAAAAACACGTTTTTCAACCTCAAACGGTCAGGTGGCTACGATGAGATGTTCTGAGGATTTATTTTCTTTTGAAAAGAATTCTGAACTTGTTTTGTCTATCAGTGACTCGCCAGTCAGTGCAGAGTCGGTCTTAGCTCGAGTGAAAACGAACTCTTTAAACGATTGCCAGTTGAGCATAAATTCCATTCGCAATGAGGTTGTTTCTGGAAATCAAGTCGAATTGATTTTGTCTCAAAAACAACAAACAAAAAAACGTTATGATTTCTTTTACACTAAAATTGGCAAAGTATCTGTGCAAAAATAGCAGTACAAAAATAACTTTTTTCGTTATTGAGGCATTTTTGAGGCTTCTATTTAAAGCTTTCTATAAACTCAAGATAAGTCGCAAACAGTTTCTCTGATGCCGGTTTTAAATTGGCCACCCAATCTTTGTGGGCATCAGGATCTGAACCATCAGTGATGTATTTGATGGCGGTCATTGGGATTTCTAATTTTTTACAGACCTTGGCAATGGCATAAGCCTCCATGTCGACCAACTCGCACTCCATTTCTGGTGTGCCAACTTCAAAACGATCACCAGTACCGCAAACGCCCGAGCGTAGGTGTGAGAATTTTTTTTCTAAAGTGATTCGGCCTGGAATTTTGTCCATTGGAGTTTCACCTTTAGCAAAGCCTAAAGGAGAGATATCCATGTCTTTTTGAATAACGGCCGAACACTCAATCACAGAATGAGTTGGAAAACGATGACTGCCAGCTGTTCCAAGATTTAAAACGTATTTGCAATTTGTTTTTAAAATGACTTCGGTTGTTTTGAATGCCGCATTGATTTTGCCAATGCCACAGTAATGCACTGGGATTCCAGCTTTTTGAAACAAGCCTTGCGTTTCGCTTTCAAGAGCAATGATCACGGCTAAATTTTCTGGGTGTTTGACTGGTTGTATAGTGTTTTTGTTCATTTATTAGTACTCGATCAGTGAAATGATTTTTTCGTTTTTAAAAGTCATTTTATTTAAGGCCGTTAGATTGATTAAAACTGCGACTTGTTTAACATCATATCCTGCCTCTTGGCAAATATCGACTGCTGCTTGTAGAGTTCCGCCTGTGGCCAAGACATCGTCGATCACAACGACGGAGCCTTTTCCAGGGTTCATTTCTAAAGTAGCCTTGCCATATTCAAGGCTGTAGCTTTTGCTAACCAATGGCGGTGGTAATTTCCCTGCTTTACGAAGTGGGATAAAGCCTTTGCCGCAATGGCTGGCCAGTAATGAGGCTAAAATAAAACCACGTGATTCAATGCCAACAAAGGCATCAATCTGATCGATAGGCAGTTTTTTCGAAAACTCTTCGGCAACTGTTTTTAATAATTCGGGACTGCGTAGGATGGGGGAGATGTCGCGGAATAAAATTCCTGGTTGTGGAAAATCAGCAATCTCACGAATATTTTGCATTAATATTTTAGTATTCATAGGATCTGAATTACAGAAAAATAAAGACTCTGTCGATTGTTTTTTAATAGCCGAAAAAGTTTTTTGAGTTTGATGCATATCATTTAATGTCTGTTTTAAGTTTAAAAGTCATTTCGTAATTGTGAAATGTAATTTTATTTTTAGAAGAGGTTAAACTCTAATAGCAGGCAGAACGGCTAGAGGATTTTTTTAATGTCTTGCTAGTTTCAGAAACCCTTAATTTTTAGGAAATAACAATTCTTCTGGTGTGTCGGGTCCTAGATATATGAATTCTCCATTCGCTTTTTGTGCAAACGGAACGACGGCGCAATTTGGTACGAAAAATGGAATTTGTGACGTGCTTAAATGATAAACCAAGCTGCGGATTGCAAAACCGTGACTGACGAAAATAAGATTTTTTTGTGTATCTTGTTCTTGTAAATGTTTTTTTAAACTGGACAGAATGCGTTCTCGCACTTGTTTGCGGCTTTCGCCGCCTGGATAAAATAAATTTTCATATTGTTCGATGTTGCTGCCCCAGTGTTCGCGAAATTCAGCGCTCCATTTGGCATCGACTTGCTCGTAGGTTAAGCCTTCGGCCTCGCCCAGGTTGACCTCGCGCAAGTTAGGGTCGGTGAGAATGTCGGCATCGATGATGTTTGTTGATGAAATTAAATTTTCAGCAATTAGCTGAGCAGTTTTATAGGCACGAGATAAATCACTGCTAATAAATTGAAGGTGAGTTTGATGAAGCGGAGAAAGTGGTAAGCCAACTTGTTCTGCATTATGCCCCAGCAGAGAACCCAGTTGTTGTGCTTGAGCGATGCCGTTGTTGTTTAATGGAATATCGGTATGTCCTTGCAAACGGCGATACAGAGTATTCCAATCGGTCTCGCCATGTCTGATCATCCAAAATTTTCGCATATATCTTGGTATGCTCTGATTTTCTAAACTTGTCAAAGATCCAAGTTTGGATGCGAGTTTGGATGCGAGTCTGGATGCTGGTCATTGGTTCAGTTGTAGCCCAGTTTTTGGCCAGTTTTTCTTTGTTTTGGCCGTCATGTCTTTATTTTTAACATAAGAATAAGTGAAAATAGATATATGGAAATAAATGGACAATATCTTCCTATTCAAAGTTTAGATTTAGAAGCTGAATCCAAAATCACTTTCAATCTCTACGTCAATTTGCCGTTGAATCAACGTTATATTTTATATCGTCGTTCCGGTGGTAAAATTGAATCTTCTAAGCTTGAGCATTTTAGTGCTAATGATATGTCTTTATTTTACATCGAAAAAGATGATTACAAAGAATTCGTCAAATATGTTGCCAACCGAATGCAACAATTGATCACTCAAGATGATTCCTTGCAGTCGCGTAAGATGGCAGCCAATGCGGCCAAAGCCATCTTGGGTTCGACGCTGAATCAGACGGATGTTGCGATTGCGCAAGCGCTGATGGGAAATTTACGCGATATCACAGAAAAAATAATTGAAGATGTTTTGGTTTCATCAAATTCCCACCATCGAAAAATGTTTCATCGTTTGGTTCATTTGGCAGAAAAAGGTAGCGATTATCAAAAACATCCCGTGAATGTGGCTAGCCTTGCTATTTTAATTACTTTTGGCATTGGCTACAGTCGGCCGCAATTGCTCTCGGATATGGCGATGGCGGCTTTGTTGCATGATATTGGTTTGTCTAAAATACCAGCGAAGATTGCCCAGCATTCACACGATGTTTTGGAATTAAGCATGGCCGATCGTGAACATATTTATCGACATCCAGAATTGGCTATAGAAATTTTAAAAGAAAAAAACGTACAAGTTACTGACATCACCAAGATGATTATTCTACAGCACCATGAAGAATTCAACGGCAATGGTTATCCAAAATCTTTGCGTGGATATCATGTCAACGAACTGTCGCAAATTTTACGAGTAGCAGATGATATTGATATGTTGTTTGCAGATTTTTATTCCAGTCCTGGAAATCTTAAACTGCGCGTGATGGAACTCTTCAATCACATGGCCAGCCAAAAAGTAATATCACCAGGATTATTAATGCGAATCCGCCAAGTCATTTTTTAGGCAAAGCTTAAGATCTCTTTCTTCTGAACTAAAAGACACAAGCGCTTTTTTTATTTATTCTCTGTTTCAGCCTTTTGGTGTGAAAACTCAAAATTAATGTATATGATATTTCATACCTTTTTTGGCTATGTTTTACAGAAAATAAAGTCGTATGAGGAAAGCTCCATTGTTTGTTAAAAATCTAGTTTCATGAGTTGAAAAAAACAATGCTCTTGGCGAGAGCAAAATAAATGGTAACTATGGAAAGTCCTACGTATAATAAATTACAAATTAGTGATAAGTATCCAGCGGGAAGTTCAACACGACCATGAAAGCGTGCTGGAAAAATTAGATTTTCTCCTCGACGCCACCTTTTGAAATTTAAAAAAGTAAATATCCAAGTCATAAAAGAATAAGCTAATAAAATTATTATTAAAATGGCACTTAGTACTCGTGATGTGAAATTTGAATTCATAAGAGAATCAAAGCTAATTCCAAATTTGGTTAGAAAAAAGTTTCCAGATACGACCAGCGAAGTCCATACGGCTAGTGGTGCTACGCCCAGCAAAAGAAGAACTGACAAAGGAGGTCTTGATTTAATTGAATAAAATAAAAAACCAAAAGACCAGAGAGGAACGATCATTAGAAGCCCAGTTAGATCATTTCGTCCAAATCGGTTGTGATTTTCAAAATACTGAGGAAGCAAAAAATCGATTAATAAATAAGTTGGAAATAAAGCTAAGATTCCTGAAATCAATAAGAAATAAATAGGGTTTATTGATGAATATCGATTTTCGTTTGGCAGTTTAAGCATTAATCGACCCCAGAGCCATACGCACTTGATGTTGATCCTCATTATAGAATTTTAGTTGCAAATTACAAATTTTTTAAAAAAAATAATCAATTTCATATCTATTGTCCAGGTCGAAGATGGTGGTTACACAAAGCTAATTCATCTTATCTAAGGTAATAAAGTGGACCCTGTAGAAGTAAAAAAAATTTCCAACCTAACTGCTCATACATCCATAAAAAAATATTATTTGTCACAGGATCCCCAAGCGCAAACATATCACGGTGTGCGTTGCTTGTTTTGGCAAGATGGAATCAAAGAGATTTTTAAAATAGATCAAACATAAATGATGCTTGTCGAAATAGCTGAAGCCGGATCGACTGGTTTTTATTTAGCCTATTTTTTTGCATTCAAATTGTTTGTGCGATGAATTTCTGTTTGATTTTCGTGTTTCTACAACAAATTAACAAATATTGACTCTGGTCCATATTGAGACAGCTTTAAATCGGGAAAATCTCAAATTTAGAATTTCGTTTTTAAATCAAACCTGGTTATTTATCCAGAAAATAAAGCCGAAAATAATAATGAGCCAGAAAATAAAACAGCGGTTCCTAATGAAATCCTGAGCCACGTGGGGCGCGGCTCTTCAGTGTATG
>CAZMVK010000130.1:0-10517 GCA_964569545.1 uncultured Bdellovibrio sp. | reverse complement strand
ACTGCGTCCATTTACGAGCCACCTACAACTTCGTTTTTTACAGGATGAAGTTTTTCTGCAAAACCTTCCCAAAGTTGATCCACGCGTTCTTCGAATCGCGCATCGATTTGTTCATAATTGGTTTGAATAATACAACCACCTATCGACATATTTTCAACTGGTTCAAATTTCACTTTATTCAAAAACTCAAAATCGTGTCCGCCCTCAGTTTTTAATTTTTCAAAAAACTGCATGTGCAATGGAGAAATTTGAATGTAAATTTGTTCTTCGTTCTGCGCTACCTCAGCACACTCTTTCACAACCTGTCCTATAGATTCTGGTTGAGCTTTGATCTCGGCAAAAGCTAAACGTTTTGCTACGTGGAATAACAATTGAATCAAATGCGATTCATTCTGTTGAGCCATTTCTTTTTTTAAACTAGTCAACGTTGTCAAAAACTGATTGAACTCTGATAGATTTTTTTCGATCTCTTGATTTTTTTTATGAAAAGCTTCTTTTTTCCCCTGATCAAGACCCAACTGATAAGCTTCTTGATAAGCAGCCTCTTGAACTTCTTTTAACCGCTCAACCACACGATTTTCAATATCTTCCTCAAGAGCTTCACCCTCGATTTCTTTGACGCCTGTTTGGACTCGAATAGCATCACTCATACGAAAATCGGAACCTTGATTTTTTTTATTTTCAAGGTATTGCAAAGCTGCTTCGGGCGTAGATAGTTCAAATTTTCTTGGAATAAAATCAAGAACCATTTGATTTGCTTTGATTGCTTTAACAACTGCATTAGACAAGGGAATCCTCCGAACCACCACGTGCGATCATTATTTTTCCTTCAGCTTCTAAACGACGAGCCACATTGACAATCTCTTGTTGTGCACCCTCGACATCAGTTAAACGTGAAGGGCCCATATTGACCAAATCATCTCGAAGCATTTCAGCAGCACGAGCAGAAATATTTTTTAGAATTTTATTTTTTATTTCATCATTGGCAGTTTTAAGAGCCAGTAATAATTTATCATTGGGAACTTCTTTAAGCAGAATCTGTATACCTTTATCATCGATCTTAACAACATCCTCAAAAACAAACATCAGCTTACGAATTTCTTCGGCAAGCAACGGATCTTTTTCTTCGATTTTCGACATGATTGATGTTTCAGTATTTTTATCCATGACATTTAGCATTTCAGCCACCGGCTGCACACCGCCCAATGCAGTTTGTTCGTAACTATTCATACTTGCCAATTCACGCTTTAATACGGCATCTATTTCCGCAATAAGTTCAGGAGAAACCTGGTCTAAACTGGCAATACGCAATACGACCTCAGACTGCAGTGTTTCCGGTAATCTTTTTAAAACTTCGCCCTTTTTTTCTGGTTCTAAATGAGCTAAAATGACTGCCACTGTTTGCGGATGTTCATTGACTAAAAAATTTGCTAGTGATTTTGCATCAACCATCTCTAGAGATTCTAAACTTTTACTGCCACCTGAATTTAAATTTACGCCACCTAAAACGCCACGCGCGCGCTCTTCACCTAGAGCTTCAACTATCGTTTCTTTTGAGGCTGCTGTTTCTGAAAAAATATAATCTTCCGTTTCGCTAATGAGTTCATAATATTCTTCAAGAACTTTTTTTGTTACATTCACCGGAACGACACGCAGTTTCTGCATGATGCTCAAAAGCTTTCGAACATCACCATCATCCATTGTTTTAAATAAAACTTTTAACGAATCTTTGCCCAAGTAATTAACCAAAATGGCTGCTTTCTCTATCCCTCGCAGCTGCTCATATTCTATGTTTTCTGGTTTAACCAACTTTGCCATAGTCGTTATTATCCATCTTTTCTAATCAACCACATTCCGTAAGCGTTTTGTGCTTTTTCAGAATCTTTTTCCATGATCGCGATGATTCTATCTTTGAGCAATTCACTCTCGGCCTTGTCAGGATCTATCGATTCTTCTAGGACTGGCAGTGCTGAGCTCATACCTGGCAACGAACTATCCACCGATTGTAATTCTTCTAGCTCTTCAATAGTTCGCGGCAACATGTCTTCGACGCTGTCCTGGAAACTATCCGTAATCCACTGCATGAATGGTCGAACAACGATAAAGAAAAACAGTGCTAACGAAGCACCTAACAGAGCCCATTTGAACAAAGAGTGAACCAATTTTTTTCTTTCTAGATTAGTAAGAATTTTATCGGACTCGGCAAAATCTTCAGCGATAAATTGAATGGAATCAACTTTGATGGAATCTCCACGTGATTGCGAAAAGCCAACAGCATTTTTAACCAAGGTCTCATATTTTAACATTTCTTCTGCTGTTCGCGCATTCCATTTGGTTTCAGTCGCCCCATCCTCTTTGGTCGTTGTGATGTCTACACCATCAACAAGCACGGCCACACTGATACGCTCTATATCACCAGCGCTGGTTTTAATATTTCGCACTGTTTTTGGAACATCAAAATTTGTTGTTTTGATTTCTTTTTTGACGTCTTGCTTGAAACCTACTTGGCCAGCGTCTTCAGCTCCCGGTAAATTTGAACGCGATCCTGGTACTCCTGCGGGATTTGTACGTGATCCATCTAAAGATTCTTCTTCAGATTGCTGACTGCGAATTGCTGTCTTTTCTGCATCCACTGTTTCTTCTACTGATTGAATGGATTTACTGTTTAAGGTAGCATCAACCCGTGCAATGACTTTACCGTGGCCAACTACTTTAGAAAGAATCGTTTCAATACGCTCTTCCATTTCAGCTTCTACTTTTTTCTTTAAATCTAAAATTTCGTTACTGCCGGAAAGAGCACTGTCGGTATGTCGGCTCAACATTTTTCCGCGATCATCAACAACAGTAACACGATCCGCATCCATACCCTCTAAAGAACTTGAAACTAAAAATCGAATACCACGAATTTGATCTTCAGATAAAACTTTTCCTGCATGCAGCTCAAGCACAACAGATGCCGATGGCTGTCCACCTTCCTCGAGAAATGTTTTCTTGGTTGGTAATGCTAAAATAACTTTGGATTGTTTAATTGCCGACAACGTGTTGATCGCACGCATCAATTCGCCCTGCATAGCTCTTTGATAATTAATTTTTTGCGCGTAAGAGTTCACACCTAGATCTTGCTTTTCAAAAATCTCTAAACCCACAGTTCCAATACGTGAAGAACCCAATTCAGACATCAAAGTCATTTGCGTCGAGTGCAGCAACTCTTTTGGAACAACAATTGTTTTCCCATCATCACGCAATTGGAATGGTACATTCATCGCATTTAATTTTTCGATGACTGTTGAGACTTGCTCATTAGGAATATTGGTCAACAATGGTGCGTAATCTCGCCCACTCATCATGTATGCAAGCAACACAGCTGCAAAAGCCGCAATACCGCCGGCAATAAGAATCGACATTCTTTTAGTTGGCCCTAGGCCACGAAAAAATTCTCGAAACTGTAATATTAAGCTGCCAAAAACTTTATCCAAAGCGAACTCCCGTCCCTAGATTAAACCTGCATTTTCATAATTTCTTGATAGGCATCGATCATTTTATTTCGAACTTGAACCATTAATTTTAAAGCGATATCTGCTTTTTCTGCTGCGATCATAACATCTGCAACGTTATCTGTACGACCCGTTGCTAAATTTTGCATGGCTTTGTCAGAAGATTTTTGCAGTTCATTGACGTTTTGAATGGCAGAATTTAATGTATCTGCAAAACTTTTCCCGGCAGAGTCCGCATCTCCAACTCCACCACCGATACCATTTGATTTATTTGAAATATCGATGCTGCCGCTGGATAAGCGACCGCTTTCTAAAAATCTATTCGCATTTGAAACGGTGAAACCATCCATGGCAAACTCCGTCCTTATCTATTTATTCTAACAATGTTTTCGTAAAAATTCTTCTCTTCTTTTAATTCTTTATAAAATTCTATCTACCAATTTCCAGCGAACTTAACGCCATATCCTTACTAGCTTGCAACGACTGGACGTTGGCCTCGTAAGATCTTGTCGCTTGAATCATATTTGTCATTTCTTCCATCAAATTAATATTTGGGTAGGCAACATAACCTTCTTCATTCGCATCCGGGTGATCTGGTTCATATTTCATCAATGGAG
Organism: uncultured Bdellovibrio sp.; assembly: GCA_964569545.1. Taxonomy (GTDB): domain Bacteria; phylum Bdellovibrionota; class Bdellovibrionia; order Bdellovibrionales; family Bdellovibrionaceae; genus CAZMVK01. The sequence continues at coordinate 6,406 of CAZMVK010000130.1, read as the reverse complement.
CCTTACGATCTGAAATAACGTCTGTTACTTGCACACGCTGCATGTCTGCGCGTGGAGAATTCACACCCAGTATCTCGCCAAAATTTCTGGCCTCTGGCATTGATTCTAAAACTACATCCTTACGGCGGTAAGGCCCACCTTCAGGAGTTCGTGTCGTATTGATATTCGCAATATTAGATGAAATGGTATTCATACGCATTCTCTGCGCCGCCATCCCACTGCTACTGATACGAAAACCAGTTACAAAATCTGACATTTCAAATCACTCCTTATCGATTCTCTGTAATCGCGTATCTCAAAGATGCTAATTTCTTATTTATCAACTGCATTGCCGCCTTATACATGATCGAGTTTTCCGTTAAAGAAGACATTTCTTTTTCTAAATCAACTGTGTTGCCATCATTATTGATAGCACCTTCGGGATTTTCATAAATATCTGGGCGAATTTTGCCAATACCACCGGCTCCCAATGAAAAATGCTCCGATGATGAGGTTGACATCCCTCTCATTCCATCAATATCTAAAGCACGAGCTAACGCTTCTTCAAAATCAATTTTCTTAGAATGATACCCAGGTGTTTCTGCATTGGCGATATTTGAAGAAATCATATTCTGCTTGAGCAAACGCATATTCAAAGTCGTGCCAAGCGCCGAGGTTGTTTTATCAAATAACTGACTCACTTATTACCTCCTGCTGGTGCCGCGCTAGCGGCCGGATCTGCCATTGCTGGAATTCTTTTAATATATTTTTTGTAATCATTTTTCCACTCAGAACCCTTGAGTTGTTCTTGTGAAAGTTTGAACCAAAAATCATTTTTGTCATTTTTTAAATCATTCCAAATTTCAGAGGCTTTTTGCATTTCACCTTTTTCAAAATACAACATTCCTAATTTATATCTCCATGAAGATAGCGGTTTAGATTTTTCATATGTTTGCAGTAATTGATTTAGAGTTTCGACTTGTTGATCTCGCTGTCCAGTTTGTTCAAATAGATCAGCGAGCTGCTGTAAACTTTTTTCATGAATATATGGATTGACCTTTTGCGAATCCGTCATCAACTCATCAATTTTTTTCAAAGAAGTTATGGCATCTTTCTTTTTATTTTGTTTAATTTCAATTTGCGCCAATTGATAATATGGATCAGCCACAAGCTGAGGAATTCCAGACCAGGTTTTTAACAATTCAGTTAAATAGCGAGCTGCAGACTCGGTCTCGCCACGTTTGTCCATTAAACTGGCTGCCAACTGAATTCGTTCAATTTGATCTCGTTCGCTTAATGATTCAGGATTTTTTATGTTTTTTAAGTTCTCGTATGCACGAGAGAATTGCCCCAATTGATTTTGAACTTCAGCCATACGCAAATTGAGAACTTCTTCGCCGGGAATTTGATCTAATATTTTTAGCTCTTGTCCTTCTTTGCTGCCGCGAAGAGCGTAGATTTTATTTAATGATTCTTGATAATATTTCTCTGCTTGCTTGAACGCACCCAACTGCTCAAAAGCCATGCCGATTTCAAATTTAATATCAACACGATCTGTATTCTTTAGCCAATTATCGATGTACTTGTTATGTATTTTTAAAACATCAATATATTTATTGTCAGCAATTAAACTTTTCAACTGATCATTAATATTTTTGATAACTCGTTTTTCAAATAATTTAGTATCCACTGTCGTTGGATTTTGTTGGTAAAATTTAACAAGTAAATCAATGGATTTATCAAATTCTTTACGCTGATTATAACCATCAGAGATAATCACAGTTGCAAATTGTTGCATTTTTGGCAGATCAGATTTGTTAGCAATTTCACTGATATCCTTGACAGCTTTTTCTAGATCTTTAGGACGCATCCCACCCATTCGCTGAGATAACAAACGCAGACGTGCAACGATGGAACTTGGCGTTTCACCAAATCGAAAAACAGTTTCTTGATATACCCCTGTGATTCGATTTGAATCTGCCCCTAATATTTCTAATATTTCACCAATGCGAGTCATTGCATAACCAGATTCTGTTCTGGTTGGATATCTTTTCAAAAATTCACGATACATTTCTAATGATTTTTTGTACTCGCCATTGCTAAATAATGCCGATGCCTGATTATAATAAGCATTTGGATACTCTTCTATAAACTTTGGATATTTTTGCAAAACCCTTTGATATTCAGCAATAGCTTCGTCATATTTTTTTTGCTGAAAACTGGCATCACCACGACGATAGGCAGCACGTACACGGTTTTTTTCCGAAGTCGAATTGTTTTCAATTTCCGTATAGATATTTTTAGTTTCTTCAAATCTTGATATTTTCAAATATGCATCTGCAATTGCAAATTGAGCAATTTCTTTATTTGGAGTTTGTGGTCGCTGCTGTATATGCGCTTGCAACAGTCGCAAAGTTCCAAGATAATCACCACGATCCAACGAAGATAATCCCATCAACAGCATAGTTCTTTCAACCAATGCAGATTTGGGATATTTTTCAAGAACTTGACGATATCGAAGCATCGCCATATCAAACTCTTCTGCTCGGCGGCTATCATTCCACATAGCATAATAGGTATCCGCCCACATAAATCTCACAATTTCATCATACGGAGATTCTGGATATTTAGCCAAAAACCAATCCAGTGTTTTTAAAAATACGTTGTATCTCTTTTTATCAAATAAAGTTTTTAATAATCTAACTTGTTTATTTTCTTCAGTATCATTAGATGCAACTTCGTAAATAGGTTGTTGAACCTGTAGGGTTTCTAAATACGGCAATTCCATGCGCAACATTGGAAAATCGATATACACATTATTTTTTGCCGCGACCTGAGTTTTTTCTTTTATTTCATAATCTTTTATTGAGAATCTCTCATAATTTGAATCACCTGCATCGAAAAAATTAGGAACAACTTTTCCCCAGTCATCTTGAGCACCCGATTTTGATTTCACATCCACAGAAGGGTAGTTTGTAATTTGCGCCAAAGGCCCCTGAGAGCCAATTTTAAGAGTATCAGCCTCGGCAGGGCGACGTTTTGCCAAACCTAAAGACTGCTCGCTCAGTTTGTCAGAAACTTTTGCAAGCTGCGAACCCGGATCTTTTTCATCCGCTGCAATCTCTTCATCACTGGCTTCTTCAGAGTCTTCATTTTTAGCATTTTGTTTTTTATTTTTCTGACTATTTGATTTATTTTCGTTTGCTGATTGTTTTTTAAGATAAAAATCAATAATTAAACGGGATGGTTTTTCAGTTAAATAATCAAAAGGTTCAATTTGTTTGTTGGCTAATTGCAAAGTTAAAACCGTCTTACCATCAGTCCCTTGCGTATTAACACTGACGACCTTAAGCAGAGGGCTTGAATAACTTTTAATTTTATTAAGGCTGTTTTGATCTAAAGCCGGAATTGTGATTTGCACCAATTGTTTTTGTTTGTCTTCGATTTTTTTTACATCATAATCCCATTGATTTTCACCAGTGAATTCAAGATGAGTCGCATCGCCTTGATGTGAAGAAGAGACTTGAACAACTGCAAAGGCATTGTATGAAAATAAAAAAACTGTTAATAACGCAAAGATAGTAATAAAAATATCTGACTGTCTGATGCTTTTATTTATTTTCGTTGCGTTTTGCATTCACTATCCAATTCTTCGTTTTTTAAAAACCGTACTTGGCTTAAGTCCAAGTTCTTTCATTTAACTTAAAAGTTTCCCGTCGTTAAAAGATTAGTTAGCAGTTTTAATGCCAAAATAATTTACCCCAGACAGAAGTCCGCTAGACAATCTCGTATGCAATCTGATGCAGCTGAGTCATAACTCTATGCAACTACTGACAAGCTAAACAACTGAACAATGTGATTTTTTTGTCACTTGCGACAAAATCATGACACCCTCGAGGCTACAACACTGACAAGACTTTGGACTAAATGTTGTGCTGATCATCATGCAATGACTTAAAGATTCCGAAAGGTTAGATAGGAGATCAGAAGAAAATGCACCACCGAAAAAAAACCAAATTCAATCATCAAAAAGTGATTTCATTTTTCATTAGCATTTCATGTTTATGTTTTATATTTTTCACTCTTAACGCTTGTGTTTCAGTTGATATCAAACAAAAACCAGGAAAAAAATCAGATCAATTTCAGATGAAAGAGCCGGCTCTACCATTTGAAACAATGAAAACAGATTATGTTGATTACGCTTGGAAAGACTATGCAACTGATACAATGATTTCTGTCTACAGTGAATGCAAAGAAAATCAAACAACAAATTTACAACAAATTGAACGTGAAGCCATGCAAAGCCTTTCGCATTCACAGGTCATATCTTCAGAAACCATCGCCTACAATGAACGTGGTTCCTTGTTAACAATTGCTTCGGGTGACATCGATGGTGTTCCGATGAAAGTCAAAATGCTCACCATCAGTAAAAACTTTTGCAATTACACGCTGATGTATTCATCAAAAGAAGAGCGCTTTGACAAATTGATTAAATATTTTGATAAATTTATTTTGGATTTTCATATTTTATGATGAATTTACCCTTGGTTATTTTTTTTCGTGAAACTTTTTTATTGCTCGGCGGTGTAGCTTTATTATTTCAAGACACCTGCAAACAAATGTTTCGCAAAGGAAATTCAGTTCATCTGTTGATTGAACAGCTTTACCATATTGGCCATCGTTCATTGCCTTTGGTTATCACCACGGCATTGTGCACAGGCATGGTTATGACATTACAGTTTGGTCTAGGACTGGAGCGTTTTGGTGGTATTATGTACGTGCCACGAATTGTGACGGTATCCATTTTGCGTGAGATGGGACCCGTATTTACTGGACTTATGATCGCAGCACGAATTGGAGCAGGAATTGCTTCCGAGGTTGGATCGATGGTGGTTACTCAGCAAATTGATGCCATTCGCGCCATGGGCACCTCGCCGATTCAAAAAATTGTTATTCCGCGCGTATTAGCTTGTTTGATTGCAGTACCATTGCTTGTCGGTCTCGCTGATTTTGTTGGTTTTATTGGCGCTCTGACAATTGGCTCTATCGAATTGCGCTTAGACCCACATTTTTTTATTTTAAAATCTTTAAACAATTTGGCAATTGCCGATTATCTTTCAGGGTTCTGTAAATCATTTTTCTTCGCTCTGTTTATTTCTATACCAGCTTGCTACTACGGCCTAAATGTACAAGATGGAACCAAAGGTGTTGGAATTGCAACAACCAAGGCCGTGGTGACATCAGCGATGTTGGTTTTAGTTGGCGACTTTGTATTAACAAAATTATTTTGGGTGATTGAAAAATGGGTGTAAATAAATCTACTGACCTCATCACCGTTGAAGATTTTCACAAAAGTTTTGGTGACAAACACATTCATCGTGGCGTCAGCTTTAATGTAAAAAAAGGTGAATGTTTAGGTCTTGTCGGAGGCTCAGGAACCGGAAAATCAGTTTTATTACGAACCTTGATTGGTTTGGAAAGACCTGACATGGGTCAAGTATTCTATGACAATTTGCCGTTGCATAATTTTAACGAACAACAATTCAACAACGTACGAAAAAAAGTAGCTTATGCATTTCAAGGTGGAGCTTTGTTTGACTCGATGACCGTCTATGACAACATGGCCTATCCATTGCGTGAGCATACAGATTTAAGTGAAAAAGAAATTGAGAAAAAAATTAAAAATCTATTAGTTGATTTTGGTTTAGCTGGAAATGAAAAAACCTACCCTGGTCAACTGTCCGGCGGAATGCAAAAACGCGTGGGTTTGGCACGTGCAATTATTTTAGAACCTGATGTTATTTTATATGATGAGCCCACTGCTGGATTGGATCCGTTAAACACTCGCAACATTCAAGATTTAATTTTACGTCTAAAAACAACAGGGGTAACTTCTATTTTGGTCACTCATGATATGCCAGTGGTAAATGCCGTTTGTGATCGTATTGCTGTTCTAATGAATGGCCGCATTGAAGCCTTAGGAACATTTGATGAAATCAATAGGGACCATAATGATTTGATGTCTCGCTTCGCCAAAGGCGAACTGAAATAATGGCCAAAGGCGAACTGAAATAATGGCCAAAGGCGAACTGAAATAATGGCCAAGGGCGAATTGAAATGATGACCAAAGGAGAAAGATTATGACAACCAAATCCAACATTAACTCGCAAATCAAGGTGGGTGTTTTCGTTTTTGGCTGTCTAGTCATAGTTCTGGTTTCATTATTTATGATCGGCGGCGATCGAGTATTTAAAAAACATATTTATTTGCATGCAGAATTTGATCAAGTCCTAGGCCTTAGCGAAGGCAGTGTTGTTTCATTACAAGGCATAAGAGTCGGAAATATTAATAAATTTATTTTCTTACCTGAAAAAAACAAATTAGATGTCGTCATGAAGATTGATGCAAGTTATCTGCCGCGAATCAC
>CAZMVK010000129.1:3207-10562 GCA_964569545.1 uncultured Bdellovibrio sp. | reverse complement strand
TAATCCTCGCCAGCGGTCCACTCTTTGAGCTGCGCGTTCTGGCTGCCGAGCAGGTGAAATTAATAACAAGATTGTGAACTAGGTTTTTTCAGGATCTGTTGGGTTTGGCGAATCAACGCTTACGCCACAATATTCTGGTTTTGGTTGTAAATCTAAATAATGTTTAACGACGAAACCAATGGCAATAATGGTGACAGTACCGATAGATACGGCTGTGATTTTTTTTCGATGTAAGCTCGCCTTTTGTATCCATTCGGGTGCTGACCATTTAAAATTGATATCACCAACAACTTTTTTTACTAATTTTTTATAAAAAGTTTTTATCTGTTGTAGCTGAGATATCATGTCGGCTCCTGATATAGGTTGATCAACATGCATCGGAATATTTAAAATTCTTTAGTAGGCTAGTTTGTTTAAATTTAAATGAAGAGAATCAAAAAAAACCCTCTTGGAAGAGGGTTTTTATAAAAACAAGAATGGTACCCGAGACAGGACTTGAACCTGCACACCTTACGGCCTAGATCCTAAATCTCATTTGAGATAAATACTTTTTGTGTTTGGCAGGCAGATGAAAATACCAAAATAAAAAAATGCGCAAATTAATATTTTATTTTTTGAGAAGAGCATACAATTCCCTATATTTTAGCATACTTTTCTCTGCATATTGTTTTTTATACGCCAGCCACCTGGCGCCAAGAGCGATAGAAACATTTGGGTCTGTTAAATCTTTCTTGCGAATATCTTTAAAAACAAAATCTTTAGCTTCGCCGTTTAAATTCTGCAAAATCTTTAACGTGCTTGTAGTGATTTGAGTTAAACCAGTGGCTTTTTTATTGATGGCATCAGGATCGAAGGTGGATTCAGTGGCAATCAGAGCTTTTAGCATGTTTGGGTATAGGGCTTCTTTGAGGGCTAGTGTTTTAGTAAAATAATCGCACCAAACAGCAATCATTTTGTTGTAGCTAAAGCCGCAGTTGCCCACTGAATGATTTTTTTTGCAGCGTCTAAAGATACTAGAATTTCTTCTGTTGTAAGCGGGAGACGACCCTCTTCGTAACGACGAATAGACGCGAAAGGATTAAGCTCTGTCAGAGCAAATCCCTCGGGTGGAATTTTATCATCTGGTAAAAGTGCAATTAATATTCCTAAGTCGTGAACCATTGGGAAAGCAATTTGTAGGTGAACGAGTACAGCCTTGATAGATTTTTCGACAGTTTGTTGAGCCATAAAAACAATGTTTTCTGGTCTACCTGATTTTGCCTGAGAAAGTTCCAATGCGGATTCGAAGTCACCTTTTGCAATTTTTAAAAGTTCTTGAGCATACTCTTTTAGAAAAAGTTGTTTTTTAAAATTTTTTGTCATCGCAATTTTTTTCCATTATGAAAAGCCACGAAACAAACTCCTCCGAAATTTTTTCTCTCTTCAAAAGATTCTTTGGTTTTAAAAATCCAATCAATCGCTATATCTGTGAATCGAGGGCTGTAGACTTCTTTTTGAAGTTGTTTAATGGCGATTTCGTCATTGGCGACAATAATAAAATCTAAATCTGAATCAGAGGTAAAAACTCCATCGACAGCAGAGCCAAAAAGGTAAGCTTCTACGATTAAATTTTGTGAGGGGATTGAGTTTAAAACTTGGACAGCTTTTTGTTGAGCCCATTCATTCATAGCTGGATTGGTGACCATTTTTAGTAAGCCCATTTTGTACACCTTTCTTCCGTGATCACAAAATACAACTGATCGCGGGATGATTTGGTCTTTATTATGCAATGCTCCGCTAATGAAGGCAAGGCAAAGCAGGATTCCGCCTAAAAGTACACTTAATGAAAAACTGCAAGGCGGACTTTTTTGGCGTTGATAAATTCAGGATCTTCGCAGGTGTATGTCCAAGTTTTCCCGATGCTGTAACATTCGTGATCGTTGCAGACAGTGTCGAATGTTAGGCTAGTATAAGGGGATGAGTGTTTACCAAATTTGCCAAAGTCGACATATCTTTTTATCACATCTGAGGCCGAGTCTTTTATCAATAAATCACGAGCGCAAATCTATTGTGGCATCATCTCAAAAGTCCATTCGATGTTGGAATTTTGGCACCAAGATGCTTTCGAGTCTATTGTTTCTCTTTTTAAATAGGGTTTGCCATTTTCTGTCTTTATTTGATATTTCCTTAAGAAGTCTTGGCAGGGGAGATCTTTTTCGTTGCTGACAATATTTTTCTCAGACATTTTCACGCATTGTTCAAGCATTTGGCCATCATGTTCAGCCAATTGGGCAGTTAAAAGTAGAGTTCTTTGTTTGTTGTGAATCATTGATTTAACAATTCCCTTATCGTCTATAGACAGTATCTCTGATGCCGTCTTTTTTTTGAATTCATCTATTGATGGGATTAATTCTCGATAAAAATCATCTTTACCTGAAGTACAGTGAACGTCGGAAGACTTCCACTTTCCAACTATATCTTTTGATACAAAATTTGTATTTTTAAATTTTTCATAAACTGTACATACGTAACAGCGTTCTATAACGTTAGCTGGTAGATTCTGAATTTGAGATAACTTTGTATATGCTTGATAATGTGAAATGGCTTTATCTTTGTCTGTGTCCCAAAGAGTATCGGCCATATTTAAGTGTGCAATACTCCTTTTAGGGTCAAGATCAATTGCGAATTGAATAAAGCCATAATCATTGGCTACGCTTGCCAGTATTGTTTTATCAAGAGAAAGAGCTCTAGTTAGGTGGGAGTTGGGATCCATAATGATTTCCCAAGGTTGCAATAAGGCGAGAGCTTCTTCGTATTGTTTGTTTTTATATTTTTTAAGAGCGTTATTTTGATTCGTAATAACGGTTTTTTCAATTAACAGCTTTAATTCAATTGGTAATTGAATGCTTATATGTATGCTTTCAATTATTGCAGATAGATTCTCTAGCAGAGCTAATCTTATTTTAAGAGAGTTAGGTGGATTTTGATCATTTTTTATTTTTTCAGTAGTTTCAATTAATCTGTTTTTTACATCTGCGCCTATTAATTTTTTTTTCATTTCACTAATATTAGGAAGATCGATTTTAAAGATATCTGAATTTGCTACTTTGATAAGCTCGTCGTAGTTAAGCTTTGTAGTGTCCAATGTTTCTATTTTTTCAGATCCTATAATTTTATTGCTGAATACCTCAGTAGGTGAAAAAGAATTTCGAGCCCCACAGTAAGATTGACAATTTTTTATCGTTACAGATATTTGTGATTTTTTTGAAACATCAAGTTCGGCGGTACAATTCGGCTGATCGTCATTTGGAGTTTCAAAGTGGTATCGTCCATCTTTGTTCTTCTTAGCAACTCCTCCTATGCTGCATAAGTGATTCTCTATTCCAATGGTCTCGAGAGAAAATTTAATTTCACTATCAGAAAATTGTGAAATTAATAATTCATCTTCTGCTTTTTCTTCTTGGTAATCGGTCAAGTTTTTGTCTTTTAGTTGTTTTTTTTGGTCGCAATTTTCATTGCATAGAACAATGGTTTTGTGTTTGCGGAGGTAGATTCCCCGCGGGTCCGTGTTCGCTGAAGTGTACTGGGAAAGTAGAATTAAGCTTAAAAATAAATTCAACATGATCACGCTCCATGAGTGTTAAGTCATTATTCTAACTAGTTTTTTAATTTTAAAAAGTTAAAATTTAATGTTCTCCGTCTGAATAAATCAGAAGATTTTTTTTGGTATATACTAAATATTCTATTAAAAAATCGAATTAGGTTTTTTGGTTTTAATCGGTGTAGGTCTTGAAATATTTGGCTTTTATTGAGCCACAAAAAACAAAACCCTCTTGGAAGAGGGTTTTTATAAAAACAAGAATGGTACCCGAGACAGGACTTGAACCTGCACACCTTACGGCACTAGATCCTAAGTCTAGCGTGTCTGCCAATTCCACCACTCGGGCCCGTAAAGGAAAGTATTAATAAAACTATTTATTCGCTTCTGCAATAAGCTTCTTATAATCGGGTGCACGCATTAAATTTGCGAGCTCTTTTTCTGTATCCATTTCAATTCGAACCAACCAACCGTTATTAATAGGGTCGTCATTTAGAACTGTTGGGTCTTCATTTAATGATTGATTGATCTCGATCACGGTACCGCTCACTGGTGAGAGCAAGTCGCTGACAGCTTTAACGCTTTCAACTACGCCGAATGGCTCACCTTGAGTGACCTTTTGGCCTTCTTCTGGAAGCTCAACGTAAACGATTTCACCCAATGAGTTCTGAGCAAATTCAGTGATGCCAACAGTGACGATATTTTCATCAACTTGAGCCCACTCGTGATCTTTAGAGTAATAATAATCTTCAGGGATGTGATAAGTAGCCATGAACTCTCCTGCTAACGGATTAATAGTTTTTTAAATCGTGATTAATATGTCGAAATAAACGGAGTTTTGCAAACCTTTGCTTTTACTTTTCTTCCGCGGATGTCGACAAAAAACTCTGTGCCCTCTGCGACATATGGCGTCGCCAAATAACCAATGCCAATCGGAATATCCAAAGTTGGTGAATGCGTGCCGCTGGTGACCACTCCCACTTTTTGATTGTCCAAAGAATATAGATCGTAACCTTGGCGAGGAATGCCTTTATCTAACATTGTAAAGCCAATCAGGCTGCGTTGAAGACCTTTTGCTTTATGATCGAGCATTTTTGTTTTGCCCATGAAATCTTTTTTCGCAGGTTTAATCACCCAACCAAGCTGAGCTTCGTAAGGGTTGGTTGTGTCATCAATCTCGTGGCCGTAAAGACTGTACTTCATTTCAGTTCTTAGAGTATCGCGAGCGCCAAGTCCGATGGCTTGAACCTGTAATGGCTGACCTTCTTCTAAAAGTTTTTTCCATAAAGCGGCAGCAGCCGAGGCTTCGATGAAAACTTCAGCACCTTTTTCGCCAGTGTAACCAGTGGTTGCGACCATCGCTTGGGCTTTGCCAAAAGTGGTTGGCCAGATTTCAAAAGATTTCATTTCCTTGATATGAGCACCAAAGATTTTTTCAAGAAGAGCCAGGGCCGATGGGCCTTGCACCGCAATCTGTGCCCACTGTGCTGATTGATCGGTGATGTCAGCGCCTTGATTGTGTTTTAACATCCACGCCAAATCTTTGTCTTTATTTGCAGCATTTACGCAAACCAAATAATCCTGATTTTTTTCTAAGCAATAAACGATGATATCATCAACCAATCCACCCTGATCATTTGGCAACAATGAGTATTGGGCTTGGTTGTTTTCCAGTTTGCTGACGTCATTGGTAGTTAACCACTCAAGAGATTTTAAGGCATTGGGGCCTTTGAAGCGGACCTCTCCCATGTGGGAAACGTCAAATAGACCGACATGTTTACGAACGCAGTCGTGCTCTTCGCGAAGGCCTTTGTATTGAATTGGCATATACCAACCGGCAAATTCTACCATGCGTGCGCCCAATGCAATATGCTCTTCTGCTAAAGGGGTTTTTTGCACTGCTGCCGGGGTTTCAGAGGGTGACGACATAGATTCTCCGCTTTGATTTTTTAAACTTTGAAGTTAAGAACTCAATATCATTTCTTGCAGGCTTGATTGTCAACATCTGCCACAGCAGCATTGTTTGCGGTTCTTATTATTTTGCGTTAGCGTTTGTTTTTAGAGTTAAGGAAGATATGGAAAATACAAAATCAAATTTTATAATGCGTAATATTGCTTGGATTTTCTTAGGTATTTTATTTTTGCGTGCTTTGTTTGCACTGACCGTGGGTTTTGTCGATGACGATGCCTATCACTGGTCGTGGACTCAGCAGATGGATTGGTCTTATTTTGATCACCCTGGAATGATTGCTTGGCTTGAAAAAATCACGACTTCGATTTTTGGCAATACAAGATTGGGTATTCGTTTGCCGTCGTTTATTTGTTTTTCATTGGTTGTTTATCTGACGTGGACTTTTGTTCGCGAAATGTTTGACGAGTTGGCAGCAACTTTTGCGGCGGCCTTGTTGTTGTTTTCACCGCTTTGGGGTTTTGGTGGTTTTGTTTCCTCACCTGAACCGCCTTTTATGTTGTTGTGGTTGCTGGCCGTTATTGTTTTTTGGCAGGGAGTAAAACCAGATCGAACTTGGAGTGTTAAGAAAACTTGGTTGTTGCTTGGTCTGATTATGGGCGTGGGATTTAATACGAAATTTCCGATGGTATTGATCGCGCCAGGATTTGGTTTGTATTTGTTAACCACTGGCAATCGTCGTCGTGATTTGTTGTCGGTCTGGCCGTGGCTTGCGGTGTTGCTTGCAACTGTGATGTTAGCCCCTGTTGTTTATTGGAACGTCAAATATGATTGGCCAAGTTTTAAATTTCAATTTCATGATCGTCACACCGGTGCCGAGTTTGATATTAAACGTTGGCTGCAATTTTTAACCATGCAAATAGTTTTGCTGAGTCCTGGTGTTTTTGTTGTTATCTGGCTTGCGTTTTTTGCCAGTTTGCAAAAGGGTTATTTGGCAGCTAAAAATCAAATCGATTATCGTTTTCGCTTTTTATTTTGTTTAAGTTTGCCAAGTTTTTTAGTTTTTTATCCGCAACCAATGTGGGCTGATTTTAAACCGCACTGGATGGGGCCTGCATATTTTATTTTAAGTTTTGCGGCCGGTGCTTTGTTTTCTCAAGGTTGGGTTTGGGGTAAAACACAAATCATCAATGTGCGCAGTCGAAAAATTTTATGGATGTGTGCTGGGTTTATGATTCCGATGAATTTTTTAATTTATGCTCCAGCTATTTATCCATGGGTTCCAAAGGTCGCACGCGCCATTCAACAGCAGGCAGAGTGGCAACCTAAAAATGATGTCAGCAACGAACTTTTTGGTTGGCCAGAAGTAGGCCAAGAAGCTTTGCAATGGCAAAAAGAAATTGAACAACAAACAGGGCATAAACCATTTTTTGCTGGTCATCGTTATGAAATGACAGCACAGATTTGGAAGGCCGTTGAACAGCATACTTACATGCTCAGTTTTACTCGCAGTCATTACACGGTGACGACATCCGAAGCTGAATACAAAACTTTGTATGGTCAAGACGCGATTATGATTGGTGATAATAAATACCCAGTCAATCCGCAAGAGTTTGCACGTTTTGATTCTTGTGAGCAACGCCAGTTTAAATTTTATCGTTATGATGAATTGGCGCGGATTTTTACTATGCACTGGTGCAAAAACTTTCAGGGGATTTTAAAGTAAAAAAGATTTTTGAAAATTTTAATAAATTCACAGACAGTGAGTTTCTGTCTGTGGTTATCTAAATAAAATTCATAGTATCCGCAGTTCAATGACTTACGCAAATCTACCCTGATTCTCCTAGATTCGATATTTGATGGAGAACG
>CAZMVK010000129.1:0-3107 GCA_964569545.1 uncultured Bdellovibrio sp. | reverse complement strand
GTCATCAATGTTATTGGGATTACAGTGTTGTGACAATATTCAGCCCAGCGATTTCAGCAGCGATTGTCATCTCATTTTGAGACAGTTTTCTTGGCTTTTTTGTCGTTCTAGTGGCTTTAGATTTATTTACAGACGAAATTTTTGGCTCCGAATTTGCCTATATAAAGTATATGAAGTTTGTAAATCATTACGTATTTTTATTTTTAGCTGGTTGGGCGCAGATTTATGTGTCAGCAAATGCATATGCTGGCGCTGACCGTATTGATTTATCGAGTTTTAGCTGTGAAAAGATTTATTCAGATCATCGCTCGGACATGGTTGCAGACATTGTCTATCGTGATGGTGTTAAGCCTAAGGCCAGTGCCACAAGATATGTGACCAAGCGTGGTCTTCTTGAATACATGATTCAGTTCGAATCTTTAAATAAAATTTATCCATCGATTTCTTTGGTTTCGAATCTTAGCCGATTGGGACCGCAGAACGTGGTTGTAGATTTTGGTTCTGGCGAAGGTTTTGCAATTGAAGATATCCGAATGCTTAACGCCGAAAATTTGTATCAGAAAAAAATTAAGTCTATGGATTTTCAGAGTTTAGCAGGCGCAAAGGGATTCAAGGTTTCTGATAAATTGATGCCTTATCTATATCAAAATTATTCTAGCGAAAAAAACAGGGTTTTGTTTCAGCATGAGCATGGTGCCAAGCCTGTTAGTTCTATCCAAAATGAGGATATGATTGCGTCTTCTTATTGGAATCGTTTTTTTAATTTCGTCAGCATTCCGCCATCGATGCGCCCTAAAGTTGTGGGTATAACATATGAAATGAAAAGAGCTGAACCACAGATTGATGGTTTAAAAATTTTAAAAGGTAGATTGTTTGAGGAAATTTCAAAATCAGAAATTCCTATGTTTGATGTGGGTACTTTATATTTTGGAGTCGATGCTTATACTAAAAAATGGACGGAGGCGTGGATAAAAATACTGTCGCGATGTAAACTTGGAGGAAAAATTTTTGATCATGGATCCATTTCTAAGGTATTGGTGGATGATATAGATCCACACACTGGAGCAAAAATAGGATCGAAGATTGTTTTATGGTCCCAGTATCTTCAGCTCAACTCTCGTGGTTTGAGATTTACCTTTGATGAGCAATCTCCTTATATTGTGATGATCGAAAAGATTGATAAGGATGTCTATTTGCCTGAATTAATATATGAATCTCAGATTGGTAAAGAAGAATCTCCGCCAGAATATTTATTCATTCCAAGCGGCAGATTTTTTAAAATTAATTGAACCAACTGCTGAATCTTTTAAAGTAAATGCGGACAGAGTTTAGCCTTTGAGGAAAAACTCTTTAAAAGTATTAGAGGGGAATCTTTAATTATTCAGGTCCTTCTTCTTGGCTTAATTCAAAAAGCTTCTCAACGATTTTGGCAAAAGGTTGGCTGTTTAGTGAAGCTCTTTGAACGTACGGCAACCATGTTTTTGAAATCGGGGCGTTTCCATCCCAATCACCAACTGTGTAGTGTTCATAAGATGAAACAGCTTTGGAGTTGCCTTTAGGTGCCCAAATAAAATCTGGGTGAGCATTTTGGTACCACTCGCCACCAATGATGTTGTCTTTCTGGTCGATTTCAAGATCATACATGTATTGAACTGAGGTTAGATTGTCATTCTCAGGGCTGTCTGTTGGCAGGTGACGAGGTGAGGATTCTGTTACATAGCTAATTTTTACATCAACACCGATGATAGATTTAACTGACTTTTTTCGATATTTTTTAAATTTATCGTTGGTATAAGTGCCGTATTTTATCATTACATCACGAGGATTTTTTGATCGTTCTTTAGTCTGTGGATTGAAATAAACCAAGTCATAACCAATCACTGGGTGATTCCAAACTTCGCTATCAAAATTTGCATCCATGACAAAGCCTTTGTCTGCTAGATGAAGGCGATTGATCAATAACAAATGCAGTGCTGTTGGGTTGATATCAAAACAATCAGCATCGGTTAGGCGACCAGAGCTGTCGCGTTTTGGTTTTTCTTGATCGCATCTGCCGCCAACAAAACTATGTTCGTAAAAACCTTTAGCCCAAAGTGATGATGCCAATGCTTTTAAGTCATTAGGGTAAAAAGTGATTTGTACAGTGTCGCCAGCGGGAGTAAGAACAGGAACTTGAAAAGATTTTTGCGGTCGTGGTAAGACTAGCGAAGATCCAGACCAACCATCGCAGATACCAAACCATGTCGGGATTTTGCCATAGGCTTCATTATATTTAAGACCTTCTTGCCAAGCAGCTTTGGTCAATGTGAAATTTGTATCACCAGTTAACAAGTCGTATTTTTCAGCAGGTGACAGCAGGTCAAGAGCTTCGGCATTTTTGTAATCAAGTGGCCAATAGGTTTTAAAATAATCTAAATTTTTGTTAAAATCAAAACTGAATGGAAAATCAATATCTGCGTAGCGAATACCAATCCCACCTTTGTAGGTTCCCCAGTAATCTCCGGACCAAGGTTGTCTGGTCAGTGTAAATTGATTTAAATTTTCCTGAGAAAAATCACTGATATTTTTAAGTAAGGTAGTATTCAGTGTGAAAAAAGTACTGACATCGTTATTGCTGCCAGTTAGAGCGAAAAATCGATTTGTTTGAGTTATTTTACGACGTAAATCATTTTTTATTTTGATAAATGATTTGTTACGAATATCTGTATCTGAAAAATATTTTTTGGGATGAGTGATTCTGTCGCCAGATGAATCAAATTTTGCTGGCGGCAGGGCTGATGCGGCAGACGGGTTCTTGTCAAAAAGTTCGAAGAACTGATGAAACGACTGCTCTCGTGCAGATTCGCTGGATGGTTTGGTTAAATCACCGGCTAAAGACGCGAAAGCCATGACAGGTAATAGAATTAAAAAAATAAGTTTTTTCATAGCCATGAGATGCTAAAAAATGGCCTTGTTGGCAAGCTTTTTCCAGGTAGGACTATATTTTAGAGTTATATCAAACTGATTTGATCAATTATGTCTCATTTTTATAGGTCTATGTGAGCGAAAGGTTAATTTTGAATTTATATTTCTGATGAGTTCACAGTTCAGTGATGCGGAGCTCTTGG
>CAZMVK010000128.1:9843-10590 GCA_964569545.1 uncultured Bdellovibrio sp. | reverse complement strand
GGGTTCTGTGAGGAGCTTGCTCTTCTCAAAAGAGAAGAGTAGGTTTACTCGATGTTGATAAATCGCTGGCAGGCGCCAATAAGCCCATCTAAAGAACAAATTAAATTATTACTGGAACACGAAGGTCTTGAAACTTTTGAAGAGATCTATGCTCCAAAAGTTAAAATACAAGAACACAGACATCCTTTTACAGAGGTGCGTTTTGTTCTTTCCGGAGAACTGCTTTTTCAGATTGCTGGAAATCAGTTTCTATTACGCTCTGGAGATCGTGTTGAAATTCCCGCAAATACGAAACATTGGCATGTGAATAACGGCAAAAGCGACTGTGTTTGTATTTGTGCTCATCGGCCTGCTTAAATTTATTTTGAACACGCTTCTGTTCGAAAAAAATATTATAAGTAGATGCGCTATGAAAACTATTTTTAAATCGATCCAGATGGATTTTTTCACTGCCCTGACGTGGTAGCGAAAAATTAGCTGTTAACTAATAACAACAAGTACTTTTGGCGAAACTGTAGCAACGCTACAGTTATATCTTTTTTTGTAACATTTGAGCTTGTCTTAAAAATATCCTAGGGGCGCGCATAACACATTCCTCTGCAAAGCTACGGTGACGACAAAGAGGTACATTTCAGATAATTCTATTATATTAAATGAATCAATGAGGTTTAGGATTAGCTTTAGTTTTTTCCTTTGAGCCATTTTGCATACTCGGTGATTTGCTTTTCAAAGCCATTTTCACCTGGC
>CAZMVK010000128.1:0-9833 GCA_964569545.1 uncultured Bdellovibrio sp. | reverse complement strand
AAACCTCGGGAGCTAATCCCTCTGGCCAATAGCTTTGTTGCACCCAACTTTTTGGAAAATCATGAGGATATTGATAGCCCTGTCGATACCCCAATTCTCTCATCTCCGGAGTGTTCGCAGATCTTAGATTTAATGGAATAGGCGGAGTACCCGTTTTTTGCACATAACTTTGAGCTTTTTTTAATGCCAAATAGGAACGGTTGGATTTTGGTGCCGAAGCTAGATAAGTAATGACTTGGCTTAAGCTGATAGCTCCCTCTGGTAAACCTACGAGCTCAACCGCCTGTAAACCCGCGACAGCAACCTGAAGAGCGCGCGGGTCAGCATTACCAATATCTTCAGAAGCTAAAATCACCAAACGTCTGGCAATAAATAAAACGTCTTCGCCCCCTGCTAGCATTCTTGCCAAATAATATACAGCTGCATCGGCATCGCTGCCACGAATCGATTTAATTAGAGCTGATGCACAGTCATAATGCTGATCTGAGGCTCGGTCATAACCAATCACCGACTGACCCAGAAGTTCTTTTAATTGCACCAGAGTGAGTGCAGATTTTTCACCGGATTGATGTTTATAAAATAATAATATTTCGTCAACCGCCAAAAGGAATCGTCTAGCATCACCGTCGGCCCATGATATTAAAAAATCAAGGGCATCTGTTTGCAATAGACTGGTTGAAATAAAGTTTTGCGCTGTTTGCGTAAAATCATTTGGCCCGCTTTGCATGTTTGATTTTTTAGGTTTTGATGAATTTTCTTGAATAGACTGTTGTGCTAACTCGAAACCTTCGACTTGCATCATTGACGGCGAGGAACTTGTAGCGGCTTCATTTAATTCAAATATGTTTTTAAAAAAGTCATCTTCGGTTAAGACTTTGGCGAAAATACTCATGAGAGAATCCGCTTGATGGCGCTCAAATACCAATAAACGACAGCGACTGAGCAAGGCACGATTGAGTTCGTAGCTGGGGTTTTCAGTCGTTGCTCCGATTAAGGTCAAGTCACCCTTTTCAACAAACGGAAGTAAGATATCCTGTTGAGACTTATTAAAACGATGTATTTCATCGACAAATAGAATTGTTTGCTGTTGGTAATGCAAACGATCCAAACGAGCTTTTTCTCCGATTTCTTTTAAGGCTTTTGCTCCGCTTTCGACAGCATTTAAAGTTACAAAATGAGCAGAGGTTTCTTGCGCCAAGGCTTGTGCTAAACTGGTTTTCCCGCTGCCGGGAGGACCCCAAAAAATCAAGCTGGGAAGACGACCGGATTTTATATATCTCTCAATTTGCGCCATCACCTTGGGTTGACCTAAAAATTGATGACGAGTGCGAGGACGCAAACGCTCAGCCAGGGGAGTTCCTGGCAAGGACTGCGTGGAAATGGTCGAAAACAGATTGGATTCCAAAAGCACCTCTTGAGATCTCAGGTTTTAGTCTGAAGCCACATTGGTGGTCAATCATTAGCATGTTAGTGAAAAACATTAATATTGGTCCGATGATTTTTTATTGATCTAGACGATCTAACGACGATTAACCATGAGCTAAATCGAGGCGGAGCAACGAAAAACAAAAAAATGGAGAAAGAAGATCTTTAAATAAGGCGTGTCCATATTCGAGCGCTTTTAAATAGAGATTACCACTAGAGATTCAATTTAATACGAGATAAAGGCGACAGCAAAAGCGGCTGCCGAGGAACAACTATAATCAAAGGCATTTTCATTTTTATATAGGTGCTGATATGATAAAACTCTCAGCATGAGACCAGGAAATTATTTTATAAAAGCGTTTCGCCCGCCTGTTAATCAAAAATCATTATTAGGGCATCATACTTTAAGGTTTGCCTCTGTACTCGAAGCTAAAATCTTGGCTAGCATCTACCGTATCATTTTCACCATCAGCGTATTTAACTACACCAACCACTGTGACCTTGCCTGTGCCAAAAGCTGCGGCGTGCTCATTGTTAAATTTAACCCCGCCACATTTTAGAGTGCAACCGGAAGTGTATTCAGTCACATTCCCCTCTGCAATCACTCTCGGAGCTGATGTTCCCAATGTACTTTCAAGATCTTCGGCCCCCAAGACACACTGAGCTTTACCGCCTGAAATAAAACTGCTCTGCAATTCGATTTGAATATACACGATACCTAACGTGCCTTTTCCAGCCCATTTATATTTGAAATCTGTAAATTCAAAAGCCCCTGCCGATATCGACGGTGATTTAGGATCCGTGTCTGCGCATGACATCATGTTCACCGGAATGACCGTAGCTTTATTTGGAATTGTAATTGCTAATCCCTCTACGTTTTCAGGGTTTTTGCAACTGGTTAATGCCAAACCAATGATCAAGGTTGTAAGTGTCAGCATCGAAATTTTAAAAATGGAAAAGAACTGTTTTTTGTTTATTGCTGAAAAACTCATTCAAGTTCTCCTGATTGGTTATTAGATGCGCTGGCTGATTGTGCGTCTAGCTGACCCAAAATTCTTGGCGTGAGAAAAATCATAAGTTCATTTTTATTGCTCGATGTAGATCGGTTTTTAAACAACCAACCAAACAATGGAATATCACTGAGCCATGGAACTCGGCCTTCTCCTTGTGAAGAATCGGATTGATAAATTCCACCGATAACTGCGGTCTGACCATTTTTTACTAGAACTTTGGTTTTAGCTTGCCGTGAGTTTACAGCCTTGGCAGCAGTTGCTTGATCCGCTTCTGCTCCCAAAAAGTCACGATTCACATCAACTTGCATTATAACCGCGCCGTCATTTGTTACCTGAGGGGTCACGGCTAGACGCAATTTAACCGACTTGAATGTCACAGTCTTTTGAATATCTCCATTTATAATTGTTTGCTGCATCAACGGCACCTCTGTGGTTTGATTGATTTCAGCGGCCTCGTTATGCAAGGTCACGATGCGAGGTGAAGAGAGAACTTTGACTTGGTTTTTTTGTTCAAACAGCGCCAAGGTCGCAGACAAATTTCCTAAAATATCTAATGTTCCCAAGCTGAAGTTTAGCATCATCGCTGAGTTTCCGATAGAACCAGGCGTTGTCGCAATCGAAGTTGTGCCTTTGATTGCACCTTTTGAATAGCGACCGTACTCGACCGGGCGACCAGAAGCATTCCAATTCACGCCAATAGTTCTTTGAAAATCATCAGAGGCTTCTACAACTTTTCCTTCGATTAAAACCTGAGCTGGAGCAATATCGATGCTGCTCACAAGCTTCATCACTCGCTCAATGTTCTCATCCAGATCAGAAATCACCATGGAGCTGGTTCGAGGGTCACCAATCAGTTTACCACGTTCACTGAGAAATGGTTTTACCTGCGCTACCAATTCTTCTATTTTAGCATAACTCACTGGGATCATTCGGACCTTTAAAGGAGAAGTATCGGCTTTCATTTTCTCTCTCGCCACAACCTGCTCTTCTTCTTTTTTCAGATCATCTAACTGTGTGATGCGAATGATATTTCCCGAACGCGTGTATGCAAGTTTATATGTTTTCATCATAGCGACCAGTGCTTGATCCCAAGGAACATCTCTTAATTTAACACTGACCGGCCCCTTGACCTGATCCGAGATGATCATGTTCATGCCACTTTCTTCGCTGATCAATTTAAAAACATCACGAATGTCCATGTCTGAAGTTTCAATGGAAATTTTCTTTCCGTAAAATTTCATATTACCGCTTAAGAACTCTTCCAAAGATAGTGTCGACAGAATTTGGCTCTTGTTAAGTTTTTCAAGATCTGTGCTTTCGGCTGCTGTCGCAACATTTATACTGTGCACGACTAACAATGAATTGCCCTCGTTTTGAACTGTCGGTTCGCTAACACCTTGTCTCAGTTGAATCACAATTCTGGCCATATTTGAGCCAGGATTTTGATAAGCATCCACAGATCCAACGGCACCTTTGATATCTTTTGTGTTTAAATTTCTTTTTAATTTTGCTGGTAATTTGGCATCTGCAATTTCAATGATGAATTGATTTGTATCGTGATTGATTCTTGATTGATAATTCATCGGACCATCGGCATCGATAACAACTGTGCCACCACTGTCATTGCTTCGGTACTGTATGTCTTTGATTTTCACTGCACTTTGTGCGTTTTGAGTTTGAACTTGCTCAGGCTCTGGCGCGGTAGCCACAGCATCAACCATCGGTGGAGTTTCCGGAGGAGCAACTTCAACGACTGCAGGTGGAGCTTCAACTGGAGCCGTTTCTACAACTGCAGGCGGAGCTTCCGTAACTGGAGCTTCTTGAACTATTTCAGGCTGAGTGGCGTCTTCAAACTCTTTAAACTCATCTGTGTTCTGTTGAGTGTTCTTATCTGAGTTCTCCGCCGCAACGACTGGACCACCAGCTTGCTCCACTTCTTTATCCAACGCAGCTTCTGAATTTGTGTCAGGCTCTGCCGTAGCTTCATCAGCTGAGGAAGTGTTGTCACTTGCTAAATCTGAAGATGTGTTTGCCTCATCATTGCTGTCAGATGACATACTTTGACATCCTGTCAAAACTAACGACAATGATGCCGTCAACATACAACTGAGTAATAGCCTTAAGAATCCGTTCATGGGGCCCCCTCTATTTTATTTCGTAAAGTCAAAATCTTGGTTGTGGCACTTCTAACACCGGACTCTGCAGTCACTGGCTCAACCACCACAACTTCTCCCTCGCGTATTTCTGCAATAAAACCATTATTATTTCCCAGCTTATTTTCTTTACGCATCAAGTGCATTTTGCCGTCAGGATCTTTGATCATTACCTTAGGATCTCTCACCTGCCATAAAATGGCAACCACCTTGTATTTATCTAAATCGAAATTCAACAAAACATTATCACTCGCTACTTCTGATTTTTTAGAAGTATCTAACTCTGTTGGAACTACAGGAAGAGGTTCAATCGGTGAAAAGTAGGGCTTAAAGGGATCTCGACGCCCTGTCGGATCATAAAAATATCCATCTTGATTACTTATTGTCGGAGCGACAGCCTCTGTCTGCTCGGCCGCACGAGGCTCAGGCTGAACGACTTCTTTAACAGCCTCTTCGGCCAAAGAGTTCAGTGCAAAAAAAAGAAAGAAAATAATGATAGTTCTCACTATAACTTTCCTCCTTCTTTTGCTTTTTCACCGACAAAACGATAGCTGACGACTTGGCCTTCAAATAATAATTTGCCTGACAGCATTTTCTCGCCATTCATACGAGTCATCGTAAAATCCTTGGCCTTCATCATTCTCTCAACGCTAGCAATATTATATAAAAACAAACCTATCTCTGAAAAACTACCATGCATCACTATATGCAATGGGATCTCTTCGTAATAGCCATGATTTAAATTAGTCCGTGGCTCTTTTGATTTAATAACAACCCCTGAAATTTGCGCCACTCGATCCACTTCTCGAATGATATCTGACATCTGTATTTCTGAAGGCAACGCTTGTGAAACAATTCGAAATTGATTACTCAGCTCACCGACTGTTGCGCGAATTTTTTCTACTTCTTGCAACGCCTTGTCAGTTTCTTTTTCTTTTTGTAATTGCGATTGCAACTGAGTATCGATGGCAGCAATTTGCAACTTAATAGCCGCGCCATCATCATAAAGTGTAAAAAAATAGACGCCGCCCAGAAAAAGACCCAAAATTAAAAGCCTTTGAGTAGTCAATGCGGATAATTTTAATAGTATGCTATTAATCATTTTGTTTTTACCTCCGAGGAGGGAAGGGCTTCTTCTAAAGATGCCGTGACATCAAATTTCTTAATAATCTTGGAGGAATTCTCCATCATCTGCTCATCTGATTTGATTAGATTCACATCTCGCAAAAACACACTGCGTGACATGTTCTCCATAAAAGTTGTCAAATCAGGATCCGACACTGCCAGGCCTGAAATCAGCAAACGTTTATCATCAAACTTAATAGCATTGACCCAAACTTTTTCAGGAATATCTTTTTGGATATTGTCTAGAATCTTAACCTCGCGCATACGCTCTTTTCTTAAACCATCCAATGTTTGAATTTGTTTTTGTAGTCTTTCTTGGTCTTCGCTAAATTTTTTAGTTTCTTCGACCGCAGTTTTTGCTTTTTCATTTTTTTCCGTCAATAGATTCAACTTTTTTTGTTTATCCATTAACGAGCGCCTTAATTCAGGAACTGCTTGTGATTCATAAATATAAAGAGCAACAGGAAATAATAATGCAAATAGAAGCTTGAATCCACCTTGTTTATGCACATCCTGAACATCAACATTTTCAACCCCCATCGAGTTCATCGCGCCAGCACTTGCTCCAATTTTTAATGGCTTGGCAAGATTGATTTTAATCATGAATCACTTGCCTTTCGAAGACCAAGCCCTAGAGCTATCGGCGCGAAAGGAGCGATTTGCTGTAAATAAGTTGGATTCAATCCTTTACCGGCTTTGATTTTCGCAAAAGGATTTAAAAATTCAGTGCCAACACCAATGACTCGACCAATATGATCAGTCAACCCAGGAATCACAGAGGATCCACCACTGACATAACACATATTAATTTGCGAGCCGCTGTTGCTGCCCGAGAAAAACTCTAAACTGTTGCGAATCTCTTCTGTGATGATTTCATTTGTAGAAGAAATGATACTGTGAACCTCATCAGGAACGGGGCCCTTTGCAACTGCTGAAAGCTTTAACGATTCTGCTTCAGGTAAAGTTACGCCCATCTCTTTATGGATTTCATTTGTGTAATTAAAACCACCAACCGGAATATCACGAGAAAAAATCACATCGCCATTATTTACAACGACGAAATTAGTTACACCTGCGCCAAAATTTAAAAGCCCTACAGTTTGCGACGGTATTTTTCCATAGTTTGTTTCAAATAAATTTGCCAATGCAAATCCACTGACATCAAGAACTCCGACTTCAAGGCCAGCGCCAGTAATGACTGAATTGTATTGATTGACCAACTCATTTTGAGCTGCAACCAACAATAAATCCATTGTTTCCGAGGTCGTAGCCGATGCAATCACATGATATGCAAGACTGATATCATTAATATCAAATGGAATATATTGTTCAGCTTCCCATTTGATTTGCTCTGCGATCATTTTTTTATCAATTTTAGGAATGGTAATTTTTTTGACGATTACCGCAGTTCCCCACATTCCTGTGGATACAACTTTTCTTTTTGATTTTAATTCGGTTACAAGTTTTCTCACTGCTTGTGAAATTGCATTTGTATTTGAGATTTCACCACCATTGAGTGAATTGCTTGGCGACGGAGCGAATCCGAATGAAACCAATTGAATACCCTTGCGACTGATATCCAATTCTGCCATCTTGATAGAACTTGTACCTATATCAAGGCCAATTACTTTTTTTGATAAAAAAAACATTGTCGGTGCTCCTCTAGAAATTGTGAGCGACTCGACTTACGTTGTCAAATGAGGGTCCTGCTACTCTAGTCCAGGAATGAATAAATGTAGGTACCATGAGGCTAGACTTTCGCCTCCAAACAAAAACAAGACTGCACCAAGGGCGAGATATGGACCAAAGGGTATCACTGTTTGCATGCCCTGCTTATGACGAAAGGCTGTAAACAAGCCACCAACTGTTCCAATCAAGCTCGAAGAAATAATCACAAATGGAATAGCTTTCCAGCCAAGCACAGCGCCGATCCATGCAAGTAATTTTATATCTCCACCGCCCATGCCTTCTTGCTTGCGAATAATAAAATAAAAATATGCGATGGCATATAAGAAGCCACCACCAAGCAATACACCAAGCACAGCATTTAAAAAATCTCGCTCAGGATTGATTAATGCCCCAATCAAACCAATCACTATTCCTGAGAGTGTTAAAACATCTGGTAAAATGTAGTGATCTATATCAATAAAACTGGCTGTAACTAATGAAAAAATAAAAATACAAACTTCGAGCAAATACCAATTCATACCAATATAGTGGTAAGCCATCACAAAAAGCACAGCCATCAACAACTCAACGAGTGGGTAACGAATAGAAAATTTAGCCTGACAGTGACGACAACGACCACGCAAAATAAACCATGATAAAATGGGAATGTTATCGTACCAAGCTACTGTTTTTTTACACAGTCCACAATGACTGCGTGGGGTGACGACACTCTCACCTTTGGGTAAACGATAAATGATGACATTGGCGAAACTGCCCAGCATCGCGCCTAAAATAAAAAGTTCTAATGCAAAAAAATCAAACAAGATCTTTTCTCCTGAAAATGTACATTGCCATACAAAGCGCAAATAAAATCCAACCCAGCGAGTGAAATCCGACCCAAAGGACTTGCGTTGAAGACACGCCATTTTCCAAAAAATAGACACTGCGCCAGTTCATCTGATAAAGATTTGGCGACAACCACTGAAAGGCCTGCCCCATCGACATAAAAAAAACATTTTTAATTTTACGACCAAAAAATTCTACTTCTTGTGTCCAATGACCTACCAAAAAGAAGGCTACACCAAACAGCAAAGCAATGACTGGCTGTAAAAATGTTGCCGCTAAAAAACAAAGAGAGCATATAATAGTTGATTCTAAGAATGTGCCAATAAAAATTTGCGTAAAATACGCTGGATTGTAATCAAATTGCAATAGGGCAAGTAAGGCAAAAGCCAAAGAAAATTGAATGATAAAAGACAAACAAATCACACCTAAAAATTTACCTAACAAAAACTGATCACGCGCAATAGGTCTAGCTAATATTAATAAACAAGTCTGCCGATCCATTTCATTATGCAGCCAGTAAGAGCCAAGAAATAAGGAAATACCAAGACTTGAAAGCTGAATTGCCAACCAACCAAAGTGAGCAAGTATTCTCTGCTTTTCTTGAAACGACAGAGCTCCAAGTAAAAAGCTGAGAGCGATCAATGCCACCGCAATAAACATACAAATCCAAACAATTTTTTCACGCATGAACTCGAGCAATGAAACACGTACCAAAGTATAAAGCTGTTTCATAAAACCCCCGAATTTTTATTTTTTTCGCGAGCCGAACGAAACATTTTTTCAACACCTTGACCTTGAGTAAAATCCTGTAAAGCACCTGAAAATACAAGTTGCCCCTGATCTATCACGACCAGTTCATCACAAAGCTCATCCATATCACCAAGCAAATGACTGGAGAAAAAAATCGATGTTCCTCGTTCTTTTTCTTCTTGGATGATATCTTTAATCAAGGCGCGACCATCAGGATCAAGTCCCGACATTGGTTCATCTAAAATTAAAAAAGAAGGTTTACGTAACAAAGCTTGCGCCAAACCTATTCTTTGCAACATGCCTTTAGAAAAACTGCGTAACCGTTTGTCTTCAACATTTTGCAAATTCACTTTGGCTAAGACCTCACGCGCACGATCTTTAAAACCCTGACCACCGCCTGACAAGTCCCAATGAAATTTGAGAAATTCAAAAGCTGTTAAAAAATCATAATAATATGGACGTTCAGGAAGATAACCAATTTTTTCTTTTTTCTTTTGATCTAATAGCCCTTGGCCAAAAAAATCTATTTGTCCTGAATCTGGCCTGACGAAACCCAATACACATTTAAGCGTCGTCGTTTTTCCTGCGCCATTAACCCCGACGAAACCTGTGGTTTTGCCACTGGACACGGCAAAGGACAAACCCGGCAAAACTAGTTTAGACTGAGCTAAAAGATCAGGTTTAAAGCTTTTTTTTAAATTTTGAATTTGAAGAACAAATTTCCCAGCATCCATGCCGAAAACCTCTTTTGTTTAATAAAAGTTCTACAGAACCTAATAATATTGATTCATATTTATAGTATAAATCAATATTAACTTATTTTTTTAAGTCCAATGTTTTTACTAGATCACGA
>CAZMVK010000127.1:0-10880 GCA_964569545.1 uncultured Bdellovibrio sp. | reverse complement strand
AAGATACTAATTGCTATCGAGTAAAAGTACCAAATCAAGATGCTAACATTTACAAATTAGAAAATGGGACTTTATTTTTTGGAATAAAAGCCCGCTTCGAAAGAAGCACTGTGCGACCAACAAGCTTGGATCGTAATGAAAAATTCATTAGCAACTAAGTAATATATTTTATATTTTCCAAAAATAAAGGCGCTGCAACCAGCGCCTTTATTTTTTTTCATAATTTTTATAAGCTGATTTTTTTCATCGTTCCCTGAGCGGACTGGGCCCATACTGTCTAATCATCGCATCGGCTGACAAACAAAGGATAAAGTGAAAATGACAAACCGTCTTAAATTGCTACTTTCTCTTTTTATATTTGCAGCCTCATTGGCACTGGGTTTCCAAATCATTTCAATCTCAAATGCCAATCAGATCGATAAGAAAGATTACGCAGAGCTTGCACATATTAAATACGGTTTATTCAGTGTGAACAAATGGAAAGAGCAAGTAGCGCTCATTGTGTTTAATGAAATCACAAAACTGAATTTGACCAAAGCAAACGAAAAGCTTCTCAAACAACATGTTGAAGTTCAGCTCGAGAGACTGATAGATCAGGTCGAAAAGCGAATTAAAAAAAACAATCAGGGCACTGCCAAGGGTTGGGTCAAACAGTCTTTCATCGAAGCTTTTGTGGATATGAAAGATATCAAAAAAGGAATTCCTGAATACGCTGATGCCATCATTATTGAAATGACCAAGACCAAAACAGAACAAGACATGAAAAATATTTTGAAAAAGCGCATTCAAGGCTACCTGAATACAACATTTCAAAATCAGAATCTATTGAAGGTCGATGAGATTCTAAAAAAATCAGCCTCGACAGATATGGACTCGGCAAAGATTCTTCTAGACAATAAAATTCAAGCTCATCAAAAAATATTAAATAGACTCACATTTGCTTTGGTCGCGCTGATGATTGTCCTTTTTGTGATTGGTGGTTTTAGCAAAGCCCCTCTTTTGTCAGGTCAGTATTTTTTGATGCTACTCTCACTGACTGTCTGTCTCCTGGTAGGCGTAACTGTTCCTATGATCGATCTTGAGGCCAAAATCTCTGAGATGAAGTATTACCTGCTCGACCATCCGATCACTTTTGTAAACCAGGTTTTATATTTCCAGAGCAAAAGCATTCTCGATATTTTTTGGATCATGTTTAACAATGAAGGCTTCGCGATGAAACTCGTAGGAGTTATGATTGTGAGTTTCAGTATTATCATCCCTGTATTGAAACTGCTTTCTTCGGTGGTCTATTATTTAAATTTCCGTCAGGCGCGTAATAACCGATGGATTCAATTTTTTGTTTTAAAATCAGGAAAATGGTCCATGGCGGACGTAGTGGTGGTCTCTATCTTTATGGCCTACATTGGATTTAACGGAATTGTCTCGAGCCAACTCGGCAATTTTTCTTCCTCTGATCAGGAACTGATCATCCTTTCAACGAATGGGACGTCTCTACAGCCCGGATTTTTTATTTTTCTAAGCTATGCTATTTTGTCACTCTTTTTTTCGAGCTTTCTGACTCGGACAATTTCACCGCACGTTCTGGCAAAATGACTTAACCAATTTTTTCGACATCCAAATGAATAATTTAAGGACTAACTTGATAACAATATTTATTCGCTACTTTGGAGAGTGCCTCTAAATCGAAAGGCTTTTTTAGAAATCCCGTAGTTTCTGTTTCGAGTTGAGGGGCTGCGCCTGCAGAGATAATGAAAATTGGAATATGAGCATATATTTCCGGATATTTTTTCTTCATCTCCAAAAGAAAGGCAGGGCCATCCATCACGGGCATCATGATATCAAGTAAAATCAAGCTGATCTTTAGCGTAGCGTTGTCTTCAAGAATATCTAATGCGACCTGCCCATTCGCTGCGAGAATGACAGAATACCCTTCACTTTCGAAAAATAATTGAAGATTTTGGCGAAGATCCAAATCATCATCCACAATGAGAATCAGTTTACAATCCATTTTCTGTCATCCTTTTTGTTTTAATAGCGGGAGTTCGACAATAAAAGTAGCGCCCTTACCCAATTCACTTTCCACACGAATAGAGCCGTGATGCGCGTCCAAGATCTGCGTGACAATATAAAGACCAAGCCCCAGTCCACTGATCTCGCTTCCCACGGCTCGTTCAAACCTCTGGAAAATCCGCTCATGATTCTCTTTCGCAATACCACCGCCTTGATCGCGAACAATGATTTGCGCTCGGTCCGGGAAAGAATTCACTTGAATCCAAATCGGCTTTCCTGCGCCATAGCGTGTGGCATTTATCAAAAGGTTTATGACCACTTGTTCGATACGAAATTGATCCCAAGTTCCGACCACCGACTGGCAAGTTTCGAATTTGACCTCGCAGCCTGCCACAGCGAACAGCTCTGAACTTCGTTCAACGAGATCTTGAACAAGGTTACTAAGATCAAACTGTTCAAAATTCATAGAAAGCTTTCCAGAGTCAATACGGGAAATATCCAGCATATCGTCAATAAGATGCGTGATTCGATTGAACTGTTTGTCGTCAGCTTCAAACATCTTTTTCAGCTGTTCCGGAAGAAATGCAGAGAGATTGCCCTTGCTTAAATTTACCTTTTTTATGTGAGACCCCAGCATCAGCGTCGTCAGTGGAGTTTTGAGTTCATGAGAGGCAATCGACAGGAACTCGTCTCGGACCCGAATCGCTTGTTTCAATTGCTCAGACCTGATCAGGTCAATTTCACGCTGTTCGTCAACCAGCTTTTCTGCTTGCCTCTGGGCAGTGACATCACGGGCCGCCGCGAATACACCTAAAGTATTTCCATTTGCATCTTTATAAACCGATGCATTGTAAAGAACGTCGGTAAGTTTTCCGGTCTTGTGACGAATAGTGAGCGGATAATCCGCTACGAACCCTTCGGCAAAAACTTGTTTATATACTTCACGGGCCTTTTCTGTTTCGACGAAGTAGTTCGAGAAGTCAGACCCAATTAGAGATTCGCGGGAAATACCTGTGACTTTAATAGTAGCTTGATTCACATCAGTGATATTGCCCTCTGCGCTGATCGTGACGAGGGGATCCAGGGACGCTTCGATCAGACTTCGAGCGTATTGAGAAGTTTGATTCTGGGGGAGGGGAAATGCGGCTTGTTGGGGAGCTCTGGTTTTAATTTTCCTCACAGGAATCCTTTCTTAGTAATTGTCATACGGCAAATGACAGACTTAGTAGGTTCCGTTTGGAAAATTCCCTAGTTGAGGCAATGTACTCTTTAATCGCCCCTTGTCCATGTATATTTGATGGACTCGATTCATTCACCTTACTCGTGAGTTTACTTTTCCCGAAAAACGAGGATCGTTCTCCAGATGTACGGCAAATGACGTCATCGTCCACTTGTGTAAAATGGCTTGAGTGAATCTATAAACATACCAAGGCAATGTTGGTACGAATTCATTGATTGATACGAGTGTAAATTTTCTGTCGGCGATTTGTCGAAACTCGAGCCATCCGCAATCGGATCTTTTTGAGAGAAGTCCACCTACGATGTGAAATTTTGCTCGCTGCAAGTCCGAGTCGCTTTTGATTGGATTCAAAATTAACAATGGTTTTGAAAGGCCACGCAAACTGAAAGTGACGACCTTTCGCTCCGAATTCGACTCCACCTTGATCAGACCTAAGATGGCCTTTGGTAGCCAGCTTTCATATTCGCGTGCGACTTCGTCGCAATTGACAGATGGAACCGAAGGCAGCCTTTGTATAGATCTGACTGTGTTTGGATGAATAAGTTTTGTTTTGCTTTTTTTAGAATGCTGGATAGGAATTTTTAGAATCTTTTCAAGCATTCCCGCGAAAGATAGCTCGCGAATGAACGGCGAAATCAGTTTGTTCGGAGGAGCCTGAGGCAGCTCGCATAGCAAACTGTCAATCAACGGAGAAGCCAGTTCATAGTTTGTCTTACCAAATAGTGAAACCCATAGTTTTGAAAATTTGGTCGAGTTTATGGGCACTCGAATCAAGATCGGCTTTTTTCCCAAAGCACTGCAAGTTGTACGAATAAGATTTTCGTAATTCAGGCTTTCGCCGTTCACCGCATCGATAGTTCTATTGAAAAAATCTTTATTCATAACTGCCGCCTGAAGCAGTCGTACCAAATCGTCAATGTAGATCACTTGAGTTTTGGCCTGAGTCCACTTTGGCAGAATCATTCCTGGAAGATTTATCACGAGATTGCGTAGAATTTCAAATGAAGATCCACCTTGTCCTGCCACCATCCCCGCGCGAAAAATCGTAAACGGTATTCCGGAAGATTTGAAAACTTCTTCGACCTCTTGTCGACTTGCAAGATGTTTGCTGACCTTCTCGGTAGGCATTAAGCCACCCAGATAAATAATCTGTTGAACTTTGTTTTTTATGCAAGCATGAGCAAAGTTATCCGCAATCAACAAATCCGCGTCGGCAAAGCTACCTTGAAAAAGGCGAGTCGACGGAAGCATAGAGTGAACCAGATAAATTGCTACTTCCGCATCCTGCAGAGCATCGGTTGCACTTTGCAAAGAAAAGAGATCGGCTTGTCTCCAGGAAATATTTCCGACGCGGGACTTGGCCGGCCCCCGCGACAAGGCATTGATCTCCCAGCTCTGAGGAGCACTGGACAGCAATTGTTGTCCGATGAATCCATTAGCCCCGGTGATCGCGATTTTTATGTTTGCGTTTGAGTTGTGCATTCATGGAGTGTACAAATTGCGAGAGAGCTTGTCATTTCGAAACATTGAATTGATTAAGCAGATTGCGATTGAATGGGCTCTCCCTATTTAACTAGTCTATTTTTTAAAACTGATGCTTATTTGATTTGAGTTCCAAAAATACAAACTGTTTATACTTTTGACATATAGAGTTTTCATGTAAATCAAAAAAAATACCTGTCCGTTTTGTAACAGGTGAAAAGCCTGTCCAATAACATTACCTTGCCGTTTGTTTATAACAATATTGGAATTTCGAGCTTATTTTTAAGATTCACTTTTAAAACTCGAAATTTCAAAATCAGGAGCCTTTGAAAATGCTTAATAAATCTGTTCTAACTGCGTTTAGTCTTTTAATTTTATTCATTAGCATTTCACCAGTTAGCTCTGCAGACCCGCTGAATTGTCAAAAAGCTTCGACTGTAGCTCCTGAATCTGCACTGTCAGACGCAGAACAATTTCATCAGTTTTTTTATAGTGCTTTGAACAGCCTGAACATTCCCGCCGGATTGAGTAAAAATTTAGAGTTACGTCATTATGTTGCAGATTCTGTTATTGAAAAAATCCTGTCCTTAGAAAACCTCTCAGAAGCTTTAACCCTTAGCAAACAAACAAGCATTGAACAACTCAGTCAACAAACTGTTAAAACAAATCAAAAGATTTCTGATCTACAAAAAACCACAAGTACAACCAAAGTTTCTGTTATTGAAACACTTCGCGCAAGACCAATCACCTTGGTAATTGTTCCTGGAATATTTGGTGAGTTCATACCAAATCGTCCTTTCGAAGAACTCTTATCTTTATCAACAAGTTTTAAAAATGATTTTGCTCGCACTATGCAAACTGCAATATCGCAAAAAAATCCAAACGCTTTTGATCAAAGTTTGGACTTGCAAGCATTTAAATATAAAAAAGTAAGCTTAGATCAAGTCATCCATGTTGCCAGCATTGATGATCAAGATGGTAAACCATTGGTAAAAATTGTTTTGTTATTCACTCCGTTTGCAAGCCTTGAGACCTTGGGTGATGTCAGTGTGCGCGCTAGATATTTCAATCAACGATTACAAAAATATATCAACCTGACAGGGCCCCAGGATTTGGTATTGGTTGGATATTCTCGCGGAGTCACTTTTGCTTTGGATATGGTGTCACAAGCTAAAGACGATAAACAAATGACTTATCTACAGTCAGTACGCGGTGTCGTATCATACGCCGGTGTTATTTTTGGTTCTAGCTTAACTAACAACTTGATGGACCCAAGCTCTTCTGATGCCAAATCAGCACAGGCCGTGATGGATTTAACAAAACAACTGCAAGAAATTCCAGAAGAGTTGTCCTCGGCGACTGGCTATTTTGGTTTACCCAGCCCTGTTGCTTTTTTCAAAAAACAACAAATCATTCATCAGAACAATATGGCGTGGATTTCGACCATTCAAAAAATTGTGCAAGCTCAACCAAAAAATCCAGGATTTGATTTGAGCAAATTTGACATTTCAAAATTTGATTTTTCACAACTGACAAATCCTGGATTGAATGCCAGCCAAATCAACTTTGATTTAGATCCACGTGGTATGTTTAGCATCGCCTTTAAAGCCTTGGGCAATGTTGGAATTTTCAGCGCCGTTTCTGATTACAATAAAAACATTCAACGTTTCAAATGGATGGTGCCTGAGATGCTCACCGGCGTGAATCAATTGCGTGAAGATTATCGTACTCAGTGGTGGAAAACTCATACCATACCAAGCAATATCACTTATTACTCTTTACCTGCAGCCATGGCAGACCCACAACATTCTACAATTGAAAAACAAATCTATGAAGCCAACGTGGGTTACAACAATTCCTATGATGATCGCTCGTTGATCGATAATCAAAGAAAGTATGTGACCCTGGCTGGTTTAAATATGAATGACAGTCAGGTTTCTTTGGCTCAGTCGACTTTCATTCCGAAAATCATTTCGCAAATGAATCCACAACAAACTCCTATTCAAACAAAATTTTTAGGTGTGTTGGGATCTCATCACTGGGGAATCACTTTACAGGTTGTGAATAAAACTTTTGATAATAAGGTCAACCCATTTCCACGCAAAGCCGCTTTGCTTGGTTTGGCTGCTAAAATTTCAAGTGATTTACAAGCCGCACCAGTCTGCCAATAAAAATAAATGCGACTCTTATTTTATAATTTGAGTGATTCGATTGTAAAATCGAATCTGCTCATCCCGGATGACTTCGACATTTTTTACGCCTAGGACTTTAAACGCTCGAAAATCTAAAACTTGTTTGCCATGATCTAAATTAATAAATTCTTGTGGAAAGGTTTGAATTGGCAAACGTCCATTACCAATGGTTATCACGTGGTCCCTTGAAGACAAAGAGGACTCATAGGAAATCAGACCATCTGATATCGATTGAATAAACATTCCTGATATATAAAATGGCCAACTGAGATAATGGGCATCTGACCAATCACGGCTGGCGGCTTGATAACTGGCAAATGAATAATATTGCAAATCTGCAGGGACTCGAACTTTAGATAAAAAGTTTTCAACTTTTGCTCTTGAAAGCTCTTTTAAACTGTTCAATGAAACCCATTTTATAAAATCTCCGACAAAACTGAGCCGAGCATATAAATCATCAAGAACAGATGCTCCCCCAAATGGAGTGCTCACCGAAATAATTTTTTTGATAGCATGAGCCAACGGCGAATTTAAACGAGTGTACTGCGAAAGAGCATACAACGAATAAAGCCCGCCAGCACTGTGGCCGACAAAATAATATTGAGCCGTTATTTTTTTCTGTGCGTAATATTTTTCGACCCCAGACATAAAGGTCATCAATCTAAAACCATTTTCTTCGATGCTGCCAATAGGATTGAGATTGTTCACTACAAAAACTGTATAACCCGCCTGTTGAAAAACAGAAATGATCGTATCACTCCAATAAGGACTTACGATAAATGAGTTCTGTTTTTGAAAAAACGGAACAATGGAACTGAAAAAACCAGGAACCAAGACCACAGCTTTATGTGGCAACTTGCTGTCTGATGGATTGATGGACTGACTGGCTGTCATAACTGGCGTGATTGTCATGCCAGATGCATCAGACATTTCAGAATTTAGTGAATTGAATTTTGCCTCTGACAATACAGGATTGCTCTCAATATCTTGAACCAACGGTACTGGTTTTTGTATATCAAAGGCGATTGATTGAAGCGGAATCAAAACAAAAATAAAATAGAAACTGAACACTAATCGCATAAAAAACAATCCCCCCACAGGAGGGACTACGATCCTTAAAGCATTTACTCTAGTCAATATATTAACAGTGATGCAGAGAGTTTTCGGCAAAATGTCAAACAACGTGACGCGACAAAATTTGCTTCGAAAAATAATCGCAAATTTCTCAAGATGACTATCTCAATATATCTCTTTGAATTCACCGAACAAGCGTTCTGCTGTGTCTTCCAGTAGAATAGAAGTACAAGGAGAACGAACCCTATGAAAAAACAAGCAAAGCTATTATGCGTTTTAACAATTGGTCTATTCTCAACGATCACAGCCAAAGGTCTAGAGGCACAAAATCCTGCCACCCTTTGTGATCGATTTGTTGTCGAGCAGGAAAAAAATCAGTGCGATGATAAAATTAAAAAACTGTCACCGGATTGGTATCTAGCCGAGCTTTGCGGCAAACAAGAAGATACTAATCTGTTTTATCAGTGCATCGAAATCAAAGGCAAATTTTCTGTAAGTAAACTTGAAGACTGCAGCAAAAATGAAATCACCGACAAAGGCCGTTTGAAATGTGCCACTGAAGCTCTAGCTAAAGCTCCAAGCGAAGTTTATCAAACAGCTAAAATCAATCGAGCAGAAGAAAAAACTCAAGACACTCCTGTCGTGAAAAAACAAAAAACAGGATCAACTAGATTGAGCGAGAGATACTGAGAAAATTTATTTAAAAAGTGAGAATAAAAAACCTACGTAAGTAGGTTTTTTTATTTTACACCACGCAAATAATGATAGCTCTTTAACACTGAAAAACACAAAGCGCCCGCAACAACACCAATTAAAATATCAAGCAACAACGGCAGCACAATCTGCAATATGACTGAATCAAAAGACAGATGCGAAAACATTGGAATCATATGAACCAAGATTCCACCACCCACCATAAACATGGCGACAGTACCTGCAAATGATAGAAATCTCATCAAATAAGGAGCCGCGTGAATCAATCCCTGGCCTAATTTATTCAACACAGAACGACTGTTCGAGTGTACTTTGCAAAGATAAAAACCAAGATCGTCTAGTTTTACAATACAGGCCACCAAACCATAAACCCCAAAAGTCATCAAAATTGAAATCGCCGACAAAACAAAAATTTGATTCGTTAATGATTCGTGAGCCACTGTTCCCAAAGTGATGGTGACAATCTCTGCTGACAAAATAAAATCAGTGCGAATAGCCCCTTTGATTTTATCTTTTTCAAATTGAGCGATATCAGCATCTGATTTTGAGAGAGCTTGTAATAATTCTTGATGCTGATTTTCGTTTACATCTTTGTTAGCAAAAGCATGTACTATTTTTTCAAAACCTTCGAAACAAAGATAGGCCCCACCCAACATCAACAATGGCTGCAAAGCTTGCGGCAGAAAAAAACTGATCGTCAACGCTGAAGGTACAAGAATTAATTTATTTACAAAAGAACCTTTGGCGACAGCAAAGACCACTGGCAATTCACGTTTGGCGCTGACTCCTGAAACTTGCTGAGCATTGAGAGCTAAATCATCACCAAGCACGCCAGCCGTTTTTTGCGCAGCCACCTTGGTCATGACTGAAACGTCATCTAGAATTGTCGCGATATCATCAAGTAAGGCAAACAAACTGCTTCCGGCCATAAATCAACTGCCCCTTTGTTACAAAATTAAAATTCCATTTTAAATCTATTTTTTTATGGAGTCCTAACTAACAGTTACCTGCCTGGCTTTCCATGAAATCACTGAAGCTAAAATGTTCTTAATCAGATCTCCCAATATAAACGGAAAAAATCCCATGTACAACAACTGTGATGTTGGCACAAAATACGACAAAACGAACAATCCACAACTGAAAACAAAAAAGCTACCAATCCAACTGGCAATCAAGGTTTTAAATAACGTCTTTGTAAAACCAACATCAGATAAAAATCCAACCACATAACATTCAAAGAGCATCCCAACCAAATATCCAACCGTGGGACCGAACAACAATCCACTTTTACCTTGAGCAAACACTGGACAGCCAAGAGCTCCAATCAACAAATATGCAATAAAAATGCTGCTTGCACGTTTTCGTCCCCACGATAGAGCAACCAGGGAAACTCCAAATGTTTGCCCCGTGATTGGAACTGGGGTGAATGGCAGTGGAATACTAATTTGTGCGAGCAATGACAATAAGCTTATACCAGCAAGAAAGACAATCGCCTCAAAAGTGAAAGATAAATATTTGCTTTTGATATAAAATGGAATTAACGCCTGTGAACCTTTAATCATAAAACCCTTTCTGAAAAAATCAGGCAGAACAATTTTCTGCCTGATTTTTTATTTAGTTACACTCCATCGTAAATGATTCCCAGTTTGAATAACCAACTGGCATTTGTTCCCTAAATTTAAATGTTTTATTATTCAAAGAGAGATCAACATTTATCGTGTCCAAACGATTTTGACCGTTCCAAATGCCAACTGTTTGCCAAATAAATTGATCCGTGACATTTAAAGTAAATTTACCCCATTTGTTAATTTGCGCTACAGCACTCCAACCACCAGGCCCCATCGGGTGCCCGTCCCAATAATAGTCTAAATTGAGCTCCCAACCATTACTGACTTGACAATGTTTAGAAAAATCTGCTTTCACCAAATCGGCTTGAGCTGCGTAAGCTATAAAGCTCATAGCAAAAATAATTTTTTTCATACTTATTTACTTTCTGTCATTTTAATTTATGACTGATAAATGTTTATTGCCGGCAACAGAAACCTATTGAAAGTTTTGATTAGAAACTAGAAAAATATTAATTGTTTAATATTGGACTATTTAGTATTAAATGTTTTATGTGCGCTGGGGCGCTAAGCCTCATCAAACAAGTGGCAAAGTCCTAAATC
>CAZMVK010000126.1:0-10906 GCA_964569545.1 uncultured Bdellovibrio sp. | reverse complement strand
GCAACTAAAATCAGCTGTTTGGCTGCGGCTCAAATTGATTCATACGGAATTGCTGATTGCTGTGATATTCTATTATCTTTTTCCTAACAATTGCCGAAAAGCATTAAAGCCAGCTTGTGGATTGCAATTTTAAAGAGTTATTCACTGGCCCGACAGAATGAGCAACTGAGAGAATCATCCGGAGTTTTTATGAACATCACTGAGGTCAAAGTATTCCCAGTCAACGAAGATCGTTTGAAAGCTTACATTTCAATAACTATCGACAACTGCTTTGTCGTCCGTGATTTAAAAATTATATTAAATCCAGAGGGCGAACTGTTCGTCGCCATGCCCAGCAAAAAACGCAAAGACGGTCAATTCCGCGACATTGCTCACCCACTGAATCAAGAAACCAGGACCATGATCGAAGATGCTGTTTTCAAAGCCTATGAAACAGAACTCAGCGCAATGGGCCAGTCCTTGGATCAATTCAAACGCGCTCAATCGCGATAGCTGCGACGTCTCGGTCGACCCAAATTACCTCTTAGATAAGATTATTTAGTAAATAATTATAAGAAATACGAGCGAGAACTGTAAATAATTTAGCCCCATAAGCCGAATAAAATATGTGAAAATAATTATCTTTCTTGTATTAACTTATTTTTCATTTTTTGCTCAAGCCGCGAATCAATATCAAATTGACGAACAACAATTACAAAACCCATCCACAGTAAAATATCTTCAGATGAAATCGTTGCTTTCAAAATTTGATTTTCACAGTTTTTCAGATTACCCATTGGTCCAGTCTGGATTTAAATTTGACTGGATGTTTACACGCAATCAACTGCAACAAGCTATTTTAATCAAAGAAGGACTTATTGCACCCAATGATTGGCTGAATAAAATCATGACCAATAAAGATGGCACGATCACAACTCTGCATTTAAAATTCAAAAAATCGAATTTTATGATTCTCGCTATTGGCATCAGTAAAGAAGATTTAGGAAATATATTTCAAGAATTAATGAAAAAGAAATCTGCATCGTATTTTTCGTTATTTATTGATCAGGCTCAGGCTGCCAATTGCTCCGCACGCAGCCGTACCACTAAAATACCAACGGCCTCTCTTGAGTTAGAAGCCATAACACATACGATTGGCAAGTGTGCTTTTAATTCATTAAATGGCCTGGGGCAATCTAGCGCCGAATCATTCTCATTTTTTAAAGAAGCAATTACCGACCCAGAAAAAATTTGGCATAAAATGCAAACCTCTTTCGTCGAATTTAAAAACCTTGTTATAAATTTCAGAGAAGAGTTCGCAAGTATTTATACAGAATTAAAAGATCTGCCAAGCGAACAAAGAACACAATTGATTTGTACAATGACAGGCCAACTGCTTGGCGCAACTAGTATTGCAATCTTAACAGGAGCAGGTCTGGCCAAAGTTTTACCCAGTCTTTTGTTAAAACTGAAAGCCGCAGCTGCGGTAATAAAAAATGCCATAAAGCTGACCAGCAAAGGTATTTTATTACCCGTACTGAGCACATTAACCGAGAAAGCGATTCTGTGTGCGATTTAAAAATATAATTTTATATATTCTATTTTCAATGATTCAGACGATAGCTTTTGCGGGTGGCGGCAGTTGCCTTTTAACCAAAGCAATAAAAGACCCAGATCTTGCAAACAATGAAAGCTTTTGGGCGGACTATTCAAGCTTGTCTAACCGACAACAACCAACTGAACAAGACATTGAAGAGCTTGTTAAAAAACACAAAGCAGAGCTTTTAAAAAAAGATACACCCGCAACAAAACAGACGCAACAAGAGGTCCCGACCAGCAAACCCCTAAGGCTTTCTGTACACCATAAAGGCGAAAAAGAGATCGCTCATTTGCCAGAATATCTACATGAAAAAGTCGACGAATTTATTTCTAAAGCAACAAAACCAGGTGGAATTCAAGATGTGAGAAACAATCCATCTCGTTGGCATCTTGAAAAGCTTCCAGAATTTGGCGAGAATTCATACTCTGTGAGGTTAAATGGCGGTTACAGAATTTTATTCGAATACGACCACCAAGAAATCGTTATAAAACGCGTTAACAAAGGGCAAATTCACGGCAGCTAAAATATAGGTAGCAAACCGTCAAGCGCTTCTACCGTAAATTAAAAAAACCATCGCTCTATAAATCAGTTAGCCTATAACAACATTATCCATTAAAAATAATTTCTATTGCAATACTATTTCAAAAAAGCTATTTTTTGTAAATGCAACCTAGTTGCGTTTACAAAAGATTTGTCACTTTTGGT
This sequence comes from uncultured Bdellovibrio sp., assembly GCA_964569545.1. GTDB lineage: Bacteria > Bdellovibrionota > Bdellovibrionia > Bdellovibrionales > Bdellovibrionaceae > CAZMVK01. The sequence continues at coordinate 8,622 of CAZMVK010000126.1, read as the reverse complement.
GATCTAAAAATGCAAAACTGAAGAAAACATCAACTTTCAAAACAATGGGAACAAAACGGAGCTCGCAATGATTTTAAAAACCAACTGCCGCAAAATCTTATTCTTACTTTTAATTTCCCCTGTGACTTTTGCAGCCGCTAAAGAACACCGTCATCACGAGGCCCACGTCCACGGCTCTGCGACTTTAAATATCGCCTTTGAAAAACTTCAAGGCAAAATTGAATTCAAAGCTGCGGCTGATAGCATCTTGGGTTTTGAACACGAAGCAAAATCAGAAAAAGACAAAAAAACTGTGAGCGACATCAGCTCTCTTTTTGAAAACAATATCAATACCATGGTGCAACTGGATCCAGCTCTTGGGTGCAAAATTTCAACAGAAAAAATAGCAAACCAGTTGCAAGGAAAACACTCGGATTTTATTGCGAACTTTAATGTGCTCTGCAAAAAAGAAATTATTGGTAGCAAAATGACAATTGATTTTACCAGATTCAAAACCTTAAAAGATATTGACGTGACGCTGCTGGCAGATACTGTGCAAAAAACAGCAGAGGTAAAATCAAAACCTATTACTTTGGATGTAAAATAACATGAGTCTTGTTGAAATTAAAAATCTTCAATTTAAATATCCGACCGCAGCTAACAACACCTTGGATATTGCTGATTTTTCAATTCAAGCCGGTGAAAAGATTTTTCTTTACGGACCCAGCGGCTGTGGCAAGACGACATTCTTAGAAACTCTGGCTGGTGTTCTGATCCCGCAATCAGGGTCTGTTAAAATTAAAGACCTCCATCTTGAACAAGCAACTGCCAGCCAGCGTGATGCCTTTCGCGCGGCCCATATTGGTTATATATTTCAGAGTTTTAATCTTATCCCCTATCTCAGTGTTGAAGAAAATATTTCGTTGCCTTTGTATCTCAGCCCAATAAGACGAAAAACTGTACCGACTGAAAATCAAAGTGCTGAAATTCATTTTCTCTGTGAACAGCTAGGTATTCAAAACCTGATGACAAAGCCAGTGACTGAATTGTCTGTTGGGCAACAGCAACGTGTCGCAGCCGCGCGTGCACTGCTTGGCAGGCCAGATTTAATTTTAGCTGATGAGCCGACTTCGTCTTTAGATTATGATCACCGCGAAAAATTTATTAAGTTATTATTTTCGCTTTGTGAAAAAAATAAAATTGCCATTCTTTTTGTCAGTCATGATCGCACTCTGCAGGGACTTTTTGATCGCGCCCTTTCGCTGGCGGAAATAAACAAGGCAACCATAATAAATTCTGACGCCATTACAGGTGCTTTATGATTTTTTTAAAACTGGCATTTAAATCATTAAACAACAGACGTTTTTCTACTTTCTTAACGGTTGCCTCCATCGCTCTGAGCGTTGCGCTGTTGTTATCGGTTGAAAGAACCAAACGAGCTGCAGAAGAGGGATTTACTCAGTCCATCAGTCAAACTGATTTATTAGTCGGAGCCCGCACCGGACCATTGAATTTGATTTTATACACCGTTTTTAATATGGGCAGTGCAGCCAATAATATTTCCTGGAAAAGTTATCAAGAATTAAAATCGAAAAACGAAATTGAATGGACCATTCCGTACTCTTTAGGAGATGGACATCGCGGATTTCGCGTAGTTGCTACAGACCAAAATTTTTACGAACATTACCGTTTTCGTGGCAATAGCAAGGTTGAATTGATCGAGGGCTCACCAGCTCTAGATATTTGGGATGTGGTGATTGGCTCTGACGTGCAAAAAAAATTGGGTTACAAACTGGGAGACAAAGTTGTCATCGCTCATGGTGTGACACATGGTCAAGGCATCCAAATGCATGATGACAAACCCTTTCATGTCACTGGAATTTTAAAACCGACAGGCACAGCTCTGGATCAAAGTTTATACATTTCATTATACGGCATGGAAGCCATCCATATGGATTGGAAAGATGGTGCCGCCCCAAACAAAGCCAATGCATTAAACCCCAATCAAATCTCAAAAGAAAATATTAAAATTGATCAGATCACTGCATTTTTTCTGCGAACAAAATCAAGAATCGAAACACTCAGGTTGCAACGAGAGATCAATAACTATAATGACGAGCCCTTGCTTGCCATCATACCTGGCGCTACCTTGGCTGACCTATGGCGCAGCCTCAGCCAAATCGAACAAGTCTTACGAGTCATTTCATTAATGGTTTTAGCCGTGGGCATGGCTTCAATGTTAAGTTCTATTTTAGCTGGACTCAATGAAAGACGTCGTGAGATGTCGATCTTAAGATCCATCGGCGCTGGGCCTTGGCGTATTACGACATTGCTTGTTTTTGAAAGTGCCTTGCTCAGTTTGTTGGGCATAACGTTTGGTTTAAGCCTAGAACTTTCAGGATTTTTTATTTTATCGGGGTGGCTCGAAGAACAATTTGGTTTTTACATAGTTGGCAATGCCATTAACAATATGGATTTATTATATCTAGCTGCCACTTTTATTTTTGGTATTTTCGTTGGGTTGATTCCAGCGTATCGCGCCACTCAAATGGCATTAAAAGATGGTTTATCAGTTAGAATTTAAAAAAATTTAGCTCTGCAAAATTCCGCCGAGCTGAAGAATACAAATCAATTTTTGCAATTTTCGTAAGAGGCTCTTTAAATATGAAATCTAAAGAACAAAAATCAAGCAAACAAATTGATGATATCTTAGAAAGATTCTCGTTAAAGAAAACAACAACACGAAGAAAAATTATTTCTGCATTTGTATCCAGCAAAAACACACTCAGCCAAGCCGATGTTTTACTCGCCCTCGCCGACCAAGGTGAAAGCCCAGACCGTGTTTCTATTTATAGAAATTTAAATCAAATGAAAGCAGCCGGCCTGATCCACGAAGTGGACTCGAACCAATACATAGCCTGCACACATGAATGCCTTGAACATCCACATCTTTTGCTTTTCTGTACCAATTGTCAAAAACATCAAGAAATCAAAGATCACCACAAGGTCGATCATATTTTAAAAACCATGAAAGCTCTGCATTTTTTTTCAAACCAAATGCCCCTGTCCATTCGTGGCACCTGTACAAAGTGCAGCGCCTAACAGACTGGCAAAAAAAAATCCCCGCTATAAACGGGGATTTTGAATTCTAAAATAAAGAATTTTTAAAAAACTATTTCAAGAAATCAGCATTGATTCTCATACCAACCATGAATTCGTTGTAAGCGATAGTATCGCCAGAAACTGGTTTGAATTGTTTCATGTTGTAAGCCGTGTGAAAACGGAAATTTTCTTCTTTAACTGGTTTCCATTCAAGAGCAACACCAGCAGCTGTTACATCATAAATTTTTGTCGCTGCAGCTGACAATTTAGAAGACTCGATTTTTACTTTTGGAGTCAAAGAGTACATTGGCATTGACCAAGCAACAGTTGTCGACTGAACAGTGTCTGTTTCATCAGAACCAGCAGAAGTTGTGCGAGAAGGAAATGAGTTGATCAAATAATCGATATCGATAACTTGTGAAGCAACATTTACTTTCAAACCAGCTGCGATGAAATTTGCTTTAGCATCAACACTGCCGCTTGAAGCGCCTGGCAATAATGAAGTGTGGTAAGAAAAAATTGGCATAAGCATTTTTTCCATAAAGCTGCCTTTATAAACTAAACCAGTCATTGTGCGTGTCTGACTTGCATTTCCTGAAGTTGTATCATCAGCAGGAAGATCTGCATTATGCAAAGCAAGCTCTTGTTCCGAAAATTTGTAGGCTAATTTCACACCAGTGTAATATTTTGTAATACCAGTATTTGCCCAAGTAAAAGCCGCCGCTGTTTTACCTGAATCAGCTGCATAAACAGCTTTGGTATTTGTATCTAATTTTGAAGATACACCACCATTTGCTTCAGAAAATAAATACACATCCGCACCTGAGTATTGATTTTCAAGACCACCCATATCAGATGTAAATTTACCAGCCGTAAGATCTATACCATCAGCCAATTTGTAATTCACAAAAAACAAATCAACAGTGTTGTTCAAATTGTCGCGACTGTTAACTGCACCCTGAGTCGTGTTCAAAACCAAACGTCCACGAAAACTTGTTTTTTCATTTAGTGAATTTTGATAATCCAAACGAGCAGTTTTCAAATAATATCTGTAATTGTCGTGTCCCATGACCGCAGTTTTAGCCGCATCATTGTATGATTGCCCTTGAGCATCGATACGCGCATCCATATTTAATTTACCAGCAGCTTGTGCCAATGAACCTGTCATTAACATCAAAGCGCAAACTTTTAAAATTGTCGATTTCATAAAAAGGCCTCCGTAATATTTGAACTCATTGGACAGACGAAGATCTAAACTTGTCAACACGAAATAAATGACAGTGCGAACATGTCCCATTCTTGTTAGAACACTGGCAAAACACTGACAATTCAAGATTTTTTTTTGAGCAGAATAAAAATTAAAAATTTACTATACAGATAAAAAATAATCAATGTGATGCGAATCATATGTGATTATTGAAAATTATTTTATATTCCGAAATATTTTTTCCTGAGAAGAAAAATGCAATCGTTCAGTTTGACTGCATTAGTTATGTTTTATGAGAATTACATAGTTAAATTATTTAATTAAATTCCAGGAACTATTGCTGGCAGGTCATAAAAATATCCCAATGCCGATTTATAATTATTCCAATAATTATAATAAGGCGCGTTCGGATAAGCATAATTCATGCATTTGGTAACTCCTGTATCGGTAATCGCACAAATATTAGAGCTTGAAATACCACCTTCGATAATGCTGACATAATTTGTACTGGCATCATATGCAGTCGGAACTCTGGGTACAGAATCAGGACCTCCATTATCAAGCTCTCCACCCCAGCACTTTAATTTATAACTTGTAGTAATACCGCAAGAGCTATAGCCAATCGTTTTGACCAGCAAGTATTGTGCACCAGGATCCACAGTTATTGGCGAATATACATTTACATAATTCCAAGCACCATTGCCAACGCCGCCAGAATATGGATAACCCCAGCATTTCATGTCTCCTGCAGTTGTCACCGCGCAGACATGCCCATTTTCGCTGATCGATACTGATTGATAACTGACACCGCTATCAATTACCGTTGGCAATGCAACATCAGTTCCTGTGACATCACCATTACCCACAGAACCTTGCGCATTTTCTCCCCAACATTTCAATGCACCAGCCAATGTGATCGCACAACGTGTATTGCCTCCGACCGCAAAATCAGAGTAATCATCATTGTCAACCAACGCGATATCCGAAGCATTGGTCCAATGTTTTATTTTGTGTCCAACGCTCAGAGCATAGAGCGACCGAACTTTGGTATAACTAACTCCTGAATCAATTAATGATGCCGCTGAAGAGTCCGTAGGATCCGACATCCAATAAAGAGCACCAGATGAATTAATCCAAGATGGAGGATCTACATCCAAGATACCACCAGGCAAGCTCAAAGGTTGTGGAGTTATTCGAAGTCCCCCCCCCCAACGAGGCCCACCCCACGAATACCAATTTCCAATATTATCTTTGGCAAATATATTATCACTGTTAGTTGATGACCATGAACTACTCGCACTGTATAAATAAGTATATGTGTATGGCGAACTAATAGCCGTCATGGTTTTTCCGTCGGTGATTGAACCAATACCTAATTGACCAGAAAAGTTTGCGCCCCAACATTTAAAAAATCCAGTCGCTAGAGCTTTACCACAAACATGATTCTCACCAACTGATACTTCAGAATAAGCCGTGGCAGAGTCTGAAATGTTCGCAGGTATTGATAAACTTGCGGAACTACCAGAGGTGCGCGCCAACTCTCCGCTTAAGTTTGAACCCCAGCATCGAACAACACCAACAGAAGTGATCGCACAGTGAGAGCTGCCGTTAGAGCTTACTTGCGTATAGTTAACTCCTGGATCAAGAGATGTGATGTTGGCATTTGCCCCACCCCAAGTTCTCAAGTCTCCAGAAGACGTAATGGCAAAAACAGGTTTGCCGGAAATTTGCGAAGCCAAGATAAACTGGTAATTTGTGCCTGAATCGATAAATTGAGGTGTTGAATATGTAGTAGTCGAATTATTACCAGGCACTGTTTCGTAATTATGATTACGTCCCCAACATTTAATTTTATTATTAGTTGTGATTCCACATGTATGATAAGCGCCAGCTGAAATTGACAAATATGTATCTAAACTGTCTGCAATTACTAATGAATTAGCAAGACCTGTTGATCCTTCTCCGACCTCACTATATCCATTAAATCCCCAACAATAAGGAACGCCTTGATAAGTCAATGCACATGCATGCTGAAAACCAACTGTAATTTGTTTATATCTTCCCGAAACCGACAGCGTATGTGGCTGATAATAATAATCCTGCGCACCTGTACCATAAGCGGTATAATCTCGCCCCCAACATTTAATTTTTCCCGTTATAGTTAACCCACAGCCAAAAGGGTATGAGCTATACCTACTTTCAGCGACTTGAATATAAACATCTGATGTATCATAGCTATATCCACCAGATAAATAACTACGATATGTAACGGCACCAAAACCACTGACTGAATAAGTAGGAAAATAACCCCATTTTTTAAATGATCCATATCCATCAACCGCTATTGTGCTTGTTGCGCTCGCAAAAACATGTCTCTGATAAGTAAACGAAGTTACTTGAATACCGCCGTAAAAATTCACTCCAAAAACATCTAGCATGGCATTGGTATTATTCGCTGTACTTTTAATAGTTCCACCATTTAAAGAAATAGCAGCCCCCAATGTCGGAGTCTCATCAAAATCCCCAGCAACTACTGTGTAACGAAAAATTAAAGCTGTCCCAGGACTACCTGAAAGATAATTCGCAGTGACAGTTGTGCCATCTAAATCAATAGAAATTTGCGGAGTCCCGGTCACCGTCACGCTTTCTGAATAAGTGACTTCGAGATCCAGATGATCACCGGGATTGTAATAAGCTAAAATAGTCCCGCCTGGAACAACCGAAATCATGTAGGCTCCAACATTAGCTTGAATCACAAAAGCATATTGATCACCCAAACTTTGAGTGCTTCCGGGTGCAGGCAGTGTCAGCGTCGCATCTACGGTTGAATCCGCGGTGCTCTTGATAGTGCCGGAATTTAAACCCAGAGAATTTGCATCGACATAATCAAGATCCGCAGACACATCTCCTGAAACAATCGTATAACGAAACAAAAGATCTTGAGTTCCAGAGCCACTGACATAGGTGGCATAACGAGCCGGTGTTGTGTTTAATAAAATTCTTGGCGTTCCAGTTACCGTAACATTTTCTGTAAAATTCAAAGTCATATTAATGGGCCCAGACGCCGTACCATAATAATTTCCATCAGTGTTACTACTGGTTACAGTTGAAATCACAGGAATAACTGGAGCTGCATATCGATAAACAATATAAGGAATTGCCGGATAATTTGCTACATCTGGACAGGCCGTATCATTACCTGCACCATCATCTGCGATTGGAACAAAAACAACATCACCCGCACTGATGCCGGGAGAAATCGTAATATCAACCGTACTTCCGCTGGCAACACCTTCACCTGAATTGGTAATACAAGTATATGGCCCAGCTAATGGCCACACATACAAACGAACTCGATTGCCGCTGTTCACACCAGAAACGCGAATGGTTGGTGTTGCGCTATTACCAATATAATATGGATTAGAAAATGTCGTGGTTGGAATAGTAACCGACAAGGTCATCGCATTTTGCGCAGGCAACGGACCCGAGATTGCAACTGGAACTGTCGTTGTTGTTGTTGACGATGTGGTTGTAGTCACAGTGGTTGTTGTAGTTGTTTCCGAGCTATCTGAAACAGCAGAGGAAGAAGGCGCCGTCAGAGTTTCTTTATTTTTAAAACTACAATTCGACAAAACCATAACAATGGTAATGAAAAAAAATGTTTTAAAAAAAGTAATCCGACCTCTGCTAAACAATGATCCCCCTCTTGCCCTACTGGCTTATCGGCTAGTTAACGACAAGCCTTTAGCCCAGCTGGAAAAAAGTTTTACAAAATTTGGCAAGAAAACTGATTTATTCATTGAAAATTGATTTAAGAGAAATTTAAACAAATCAGATATTTTTATTCTCAAAATGAGATTTCTCAATTATAGAATTTAAGGCAAATTTATATACATATTTAAATTTCCCTGGACAAATCCTCACAGATTTAAAAAAAATCTTTATGAAAATAATCACTACTCATCTCTGAATTTTTAAAAAATAGAAGCTTCATTTCTCAGATAATACCGATTATTTTTTTATAAAATCCAATTGGTAATTAAAATAACCAAGCCTATCATCGGTACAAAAACCATTGTCATATAAATCGAAAATTTATTTCGAGCAAAAAACCAACTGATCGCAAGTTTTGAAAGCAAACTGGCGACGATGGCGACCGAGATACATTCTGTTGCCGTTTGAATGCTAACTTGATTTTGTACAAACAAAGTCGCATTTGCTAAAGAAACTCCCTGCAACTCAAAAAGGCCAGTGAGAAATGACAACGTCAATGTCGCTTGCGTGCCAAGCCAATGTTCAACAATTGAAATCATAGTCAGCAGAAAAGTAAAAAT
>CAZMVK010000125.1:0-10941 GCA_964569545.1 uncultured Bdellovibrio sp. | reverse complement strand
GGCGAAGGTCTGGCAACCTCTTGTTTTTATTCTAAAATCTTCCGGTCAGCAGTGATTTAATTTTAATAAAAGTCAGTCTTTTTAGCGAATTACACTGAATAGACTTAATACAAAGATGTCTCAATTATAGAAATCAACGTATAGGAGCTAAAATTCATGGATCTAAAATAAAACTATGTCGGCATAACGAAATCTTAAATTATAAAAAATCTCCGGCAAACCCCCTATTGCAAATGCACCTGAACACTATCCATAAGTTCAATCATTATAGATATAATCTATCTCTTGCTAAATAAATAATAATCAATTGAAAACTTTGATTTGCATCATTTAGTACTTGCTGAAAATAAAATTAAAAAAAAACTCTTGTGATTCTTGGCGATTCGCTGACCGAAGGTTTAGGCAGTCTTTATATGCTAGCGAATTACGTCCGCTCATTTTATCTTATAATTGGTTTTTTCCCTTTAATCCAATATTTTCAGGATTGGCAACATAGATTATATGACAATTTTACCTGATTTTATTTCAAATACGAAGAATCAATCTTCGTGTATAGATAGTCATTAATTTCAATAATACTCGACATTGCCCATGTATAATTAAATTTTGAAAGACTTTTTTATTCATCTTCTTGGGCTGACTGGAATTACTTGGCGAAAATTTTATGGCGAACACTCTCAAAGTTTTTTCTGATTTTTTGTTTCTCAATAGCTGTTTTTTCTTTTTGCTTAACGATTTTAGGAAATCGGTCTAATGCTTTTTGTAATTCTTTAGATGGTTTTGGCAGTTGCGATTTTTTTTTCATAGAACTCCCTTAACAAATTTTTTTTGAAATTTGTTTTTTTCTATGTCAGCAAGGTCTGCGTATAATTTAGAATTCAGAACAAGTTTTGGTTTCTTCTCAGAATTGTCTAATACCATCCATTCATCTGCCATCGGGCGATAGATATTCCAAAAATTGTCAAAGCAACGAAGATGTCGCCTTTTTACAGTTTTGGTTGGAATGTTATGACCACCTTGTTTGACTCTTTTTTTAATGCGAGAAAGATTTAACTTTATGGTGTTCAAAAAGACAAAATAAATAACGATTTTGTAACCCTGCACTTTGGCATTATTTAAAAGTGTTGAATAAGTCAAACCACTTAAAGTTGATTCAAACGCAAAAGATTCGCCTTTTTGAATTTTATTTTTAATATCAGATAAAAGGACTCGGCCAGCTTGAAATGAAGATTTGTCATGATCAACTGGGCCAAATCCTGCGGCAATCAAGTCTGGATTTAGAAATGGGATGCTAGGTTTTGAATTTACAATAAATGACTCTGCAAAAGTAGTTTTACCACTGCCATTGGGCCCAGCAAGAATTTTAATGGTTTTTTTCATACATAAATCATATGGAAAATATCTATCGAAGTCAAAGGTATGCTAGGCGCAATGGCCTGCAAATTAAAAAATTATTGATTAAAGCAATCAATAACAAAAAACTGTGTGCTGGATTATTCTAATTTTAACATCTCATAAAAAAATACTCTAAGTACAACAAAATGAATATAATTATCCCAAGTTAATCTAAGAATAATCAATTGAAATCTATGCTTTGCAACCCAACAATGGTCTAATATTCACATTCAATGACAAAATAAGAGGACATGTTCACTTATGAAAAATTCATCAATAATTAAAACATTTTTTTTACTGTTCTCATTTGTCGGATTTCAACATTTAGCGCTTGCTGAAAATAAAATTGAAAACAAAACTCTGGTGATTCTTGGCGACTCGCTGACCGAAGGTTTGGGTGTAGCTCGCGAATCTGCTTTTCCGTTTTTATTAGAAAAAAAGCTGCTATCGAATGGCAAACATTGGACTGTTATTAATTCTGGCATCAGCGGCTCCACAACAGCATCTGCCCCATCCCGAGTAAAATGGATTTTACGCAATAACCCAGACGCTGTGTTAATCGTTTTAGGTGCGAACGATGGCCTGCGTGGATTGCCAGTGAAAGAAACAGAAAAACATCTACAAGAAGCTATCAACATTGTAACAAAACAAAAAATTAAAATCTTTTTAGGCGGTCTTTATATGCCGCCGAATTATGGGAAACAATATTCGTTGGATTTTAAAAATATGTACCTTCACCTTGCGAAAACAAACAACCTTAAATTAATTCCATTTATCCTCGACAAAGTCGCCGGTGACAGCAAATACAACCAAGCCGATGGCATTCATCCAAATGAAAAAGGCCACGAGATCATAGCAAATACAATTTACGAACAACTAAAGGATCTTTTATGAGTCTAAAAGTTTCGCACATAAAAAAATCATTTTATCAAGGGCAAGACCAAATTCAGGTTTTACAAGATGTCAGCTTTGAATTGCCAGAGGGAAAATTGATTTCTATCATTGGGCAATCTGGCAGCGGCAAATCCACCTTACTGAGTTTATTGGCGGGTCTTGAATCAGCAGATTCCGGCAGCATCAATCTGACCCAACAAAACCTCAGCAAGATGAATGAAAAACAGAGAACTCAATTTCGTGCAGAGAATATCAGTATCGTGTTTCAACAATACCATCTCATGCCTCATCTCACTGCCCTTGAAAATGTTATGTTACCACTTGAAATATTAAAAAAAGAAAATGCCAAATCCCAAGCTCTTGCCATGCTCACAGAATTAGGCCTTGATCACCGTGCCAACCATTTGCCAAGTCAAATGAGCGGAGGAGAATGTCAACGCGTGGCGATCGCTCGCGCCCTGGTCGTCAGACCAAAACTTTTATTGGCTGACGAGCCCAGTGGAAATTTAGATGTCAAAACTGGCGACAAAGTAATGGACGTATTTTTTAAAGTCGTTAAGAAATTTAATATCACCACTGTTCTAGTCACTCACAGTCCAGAATTGGCAGCAAGATGCGACAGCACTTGGCAACTTGAAAGTGGGCTTTTAAAAGAACAATCCACTTGATAAGCCCAGCCCAGATTGAAATGAACAGCCAGAATGAATACAGTCTATTTGATTTGGTGATTTTAATGGGTTTATTTTAATTAAATATTTTTTTGATGAGCTTGAGATAAAGAGACTAACTAAGAAAGATTAAAAAATGATATTCAAACTGGCCATTAAAGATATTACACGCAATCCTCGTTTGATTTTCTTTTTTATTTTAAATTTAAGTCTTGGACTTGGAGCTTTTGTCTCTTTACAAAGCTTCAACAAAGCCATAAATGCAGAGCTTAGCGCAAATCAAAAAAATATTTTATCTGCAGATCTTGCAATCAGTGCTCGTCGCAAAATCACTGACAATGAATTGTCCCAGATTAAAGAACTCTTACCTAAAGACTCTAAAATTTCTCATGGATATGATTTTTTTGCCATGATGAGCTTAAATGGCCAGAGCCGCCTGGTTTCAGTCAAGGCCATTGATTCAAATTTCCCGCTCTATGGCGAGCTGGAAATGTCACAAGGAAAAACATCAAAGCATTTAAATCTTGGAGAGATTTGGTTGTATCAAGAATTTCAATCTCAAATGCAAGCACAGTCTAATCAACGGGCTCAACTTGGAAATAAAACATTTATAATCAGAGATTTTATTTATCGTGATCAAACCCAAACATTTAGAGCCGGAAACTTGGCCCCCAGGGTTTTTATTTTAAATTCAGATCTGGAGAGCACTGGACTGTTAAAGTTTGGCAGCACATTTAGCGAAAATTATTTTTTCTCCTGGGAACAAAACACAGACTCTGAACTCATTTATAAAAATGTTCTAAACATAATAAAAGATCCTCAGTTATCCGTCACCACAGCAAAAATGGCCGGAGAAGGTGCTGGCAAACAAGTTGCTTATCTTGCTGATTATTTAGGACTGGTTTCTATTGTCGCAGTTTTGCTCTCACTGCTGGGTGCGGCTTATATTTTTCGTCTTTATTTATCCAATCATATCAAAGAAATTGCAATTTTACGCGCGCTTGGAATGCAATCTCAAAATGCAACCATCATCTATCTTTTAGTAATTCTGCTTATATGCTTGATGGCCGTTCCTGCAGTTTTTATTGTACAATCAACACTGTCACCATTTTTAGCTGATATCATTCAACAAGTTTCATCAGTAAAGGTTTCCATACAAGCTGATTTTGATTCTCTCATATTAATAACCATCATTTCAGTTGTTGGTGGTTTACTGGTCAACATCCCCTTGTTACAACAATTAGGTCAAATTCAAGCTTCCGCACTTTTAGGTGAAGAAACTCATTTTACTGAGATTAATGTTCGTCAATGGTGGTTGTATTTACCTTTAATTATTTTAGTGTATTCAGTTTGCATAGCCGTCTCTCACTCAATAAAAAATGCATCGTATTTTATGGCATCCATTGCAGTGATTATCACAATATTTTTTATTCTTGTTACAGGTCTACGCAAAATGATGCTTAAGTTTGAAAGCAAAAACTGGAGTCTTCGTTATGTGTTTCGCTCGTTGTCTCGAAGACCAGGTCAGATGATGGCATTGTATATTGCCATTGGCATTGGTTCGTTACTGATTAATTTGATGCCGCAATTGAAGAGCTCATTACAAGACGAATTTGATATTGGCGAAAAATCAAAACTGCCCTCATTATTTATGTTTGATATACAAGATGAACAAATTGAACCATTAAAAATATTTTTAGCTGACAAGAAATTACCAACGCCTGTGATTTCAGCGATGATTCGCGCTCGCATTCTAAAAATCAATGATCAAACCTATGAGAGAGCCGTTGAAAATTCAAATTTTCAAACGCGCGAAGAAGAACAAGAAGCAAGGTTTCGCAATCGCGGAGTGAATTTATCCTATAGACCTAAGCTATCGGCCAGCGAAGAAATCATAACAGGTCATTTCTGGTCACAACCAATGACGAGCACTGATGCCAGCTCACAACCAGAATTATCCATTGAAAAAAGTTACGCTGAACGTATGAAAATAAAATTAAATGATTTGATCCAGTTTGATATTCAAGGCGTAGAAATTACTGGCAAGGTAACCTCTATCCGAAAAATTAAATGGACAAGCTTTGAACCCAATTTTTTTATTCTTCTGCAACCAGGATCCATTGACGATGCACCGAAAACCCATATTTTATCTTTGCCTCATATAAGCAATGAAAACAAAGCCTTGTTACAAAATGAATTGGCCCACAAGTTTTCAAATATTTCTATCATTGATGTTGCTCGCACTGTTGAATCTGTATTGGCTCAAGCAAAAAAAATGTCTTGGTCTTTAGAGCTTATGGCATGGTTGGCTCTTTTAACCGGATACATAGTTATTTTCACAATCGTCAGAACCAATATGCAGTCAAGATTTTGGGAATGGAACATGTTAAAAATACTGGGGGCCAGTGGCAAACAGATTTATCAGCTTGCTCTGGGTGAACTGGCAACTACAACCGTCATCGCCAGTATTACAGGAATTGTATTAAGCCATTTGCTAGCATTTATTTTATCCCAATTTATTTTTTCAGGTTCATTTAAAGTTAATTTATTTTCATCCATTTCTTCGTTTGCAATTATCAATTCGATTGCAATGTTAGTTGGCTGGATTTCCGCTCGATCGATTATTAAAAAAGAAGCATTAGGTGTTTTAACAAATAAATAGCAGATATTTATCCTGAGTAAATTCACAACGCATTGGCTGCAAAAGCTCATTTATAAATGAATAACCTTAAAATTTATTTAAATTCTAAACACCACGAAAACTCTTCGTTAGGAAAATTAAAAAAGGCAAAATCATTCCAATAATCTGAGCCAAAAGGAAAAGCCAATCTCCAAAAATCAATTGATTCCACATTATTCCTGCGAAAAGAGATTGGCCTCCTGAGTTACCTATTTCTTGATATAAAGGCACCGGCATATTTTTAGAAATATCTTTTAACGTACGACTCATATAAGTAAAATAGCATACCGCTGGCATTTGAGTTCTTCCGTTAACTGTGACATGCAAAGGGGCAGAACAATCCCTCAATACCGCTCGCCAATTGTCTGGTAAGAACAAAGGATCTACCGCAAAAAAATGCAAATCTTTTAAAATCATAGCGTTTGAGAAATATGGATTGTCTGTCACCTGAGAAGACGTTGAAATCCAAGACTGGCTTTGGTTTTGCAAAAAAACATTTTGCAAGTTTTTGAAACTGATGAAAAACAAATAAAAACTTGCTAGAAATAAAATCAGTCGCATCATATGGCTTTATTCTAGCCCGTCATTCTCTTTACTCACAAGGCATAATTACGAAATCCCATCAATTGAAGGACTTTGTTCTTTTATTTTTTAGATGATAAAGTGAATTTACGAATCACCAAAAGTAACAAAACAGAAGCCACACAAACGGCTAACTGCTGTGCCGTCATTATCTGCAAATGAAAAAACTGCGCCAATATAGGAACTCTTACAATTGCTACAGCAAAAGCCATTAAAACAAGTATCGTTGCAAGCACTCGTTTATTAAAAGCTAAGGGAACTTCGACAAGCACTAAAAATATATTACCAATAAGGATTACTTCAAAGGACATAGACCTTGCAAAATCTGTCGATACAGAAAGATTTATTTGAAACAAAACTAGGGCAATGAGACTGAGAAATACACCACGCGCCACCGCAAACAATACCTGCGAACGAGTCAGTAATACATTTTTAATATTTTTTTCTAAGTTTTTGCTTTCGATATTTTCAAAAGTAAAAGCAGAAACTGGATGCACCAACAACTCAAGAATCACAATATGCAGTGGCATCAACAATGCCGGCCAACCTAAAAATGGCGGCAACATGGCCAACAATATTACAGGAATGTGAAAAGCTATGAGATAAGAAAAACTGCGTCTCAGATTAGAAAATATTTTTCGCCCTTCAAACACGGCACAAACAATAGATGAAAAATTATTTTCTAACAAAATCATCTGTGCCGTAGAGCGAGCAACATCAGTAGCTCCTCGACCCATACTGATTCCAATATCTGCGAGCTTTAAAGCTGTCGTATCATTGATGCCATCTCCGGTCATCGCAACGACCTTACCAGAGTCTTGTAATATTTTAATCATTTCATATTTTTGCTCAGGCAACACTCGTGCAAATAGGGCCCCCTGCAAATACGCTTTTTTTCTTTCAGGCTCGCTCATCACAGAAAGCATCGAGCCTGTGTACAGATACTGATGTTCATGTTCCAAACCAATTTGATCAGCCACAGCATGAGCTGTTAGCAAATGATCTCCGGTTAACATTTTAACTTCAATACCTTGCGACTGACAAAGGACAATGGACTCTTTCACATTAGAGCGAACAGGATCCGAAAAAGAGAGGAAACCTATAAAAGTTAATTCTCTTTCATCTTTTTCACGCTGACCGGTTGCTTGCAACTCTCGTCCTGCTAGCGCTAACACTCTTTTGCCGGAACTGGATAATTCTGCAGTTATCTTTTCAATTTCATTTTTGTTCTCAACGTTCAACTGACAATGTTCAATCACACCTTCGACGGAACCCTTCATTGCTATAAAATCTTGACCACTTGTAGATCTCCACACGTGCGACATGTGTTTGCCCTGATTTTCAAATGGAAAATCATGTAACAACTGCCATCCATCTAAAGTGTTTTTAAACTTCTCAGCCTTTTGAAATATTGCAATTTCTAACGAATCCACCGCGTGGGGCTCACAGGCCATCAAAGCAGCTTGCCAAGCTTTGTCTTCAGACAAATCATTTAATAACTTGAGCTCTTCTAAAAGAAACAACCCCTCAGTCAAGGTTCCAGTTTTATCAGTACAAATAACATCTACGCCTCCTAAGGCTTCTACACTTGGAAGAGATTTGACCAGCAAACCACGTTTTGACAAACGCCAAGCCCCCGTACTTAGATACAAAGTATACACCAGCGGAAATTCTGAAGGCATGGTTGCCATACCCAAGGTCAACGCCAGAATAAGGCTGGGAACAATCTCGCCCGTACGAAACCACTGAACTGCAAATAGAGAAACAGCAATCAATACAGCAAATATCATTACAATTTTCAGTAGCGAATCGACTCGTTTTCTTAAAGGAGATTTCACTTGTTGCGAACGACTGAGAATTTCAGCAATTTCTCCAAATCGAGAATTTTTACCTGTCTTTTGCACAAGACCTAAACCTCTGCCAGATAAAACCGTGGTCCCGGCTAAAAATAAATCTTGATTTTCTTTTTTTACAGCTATGGATTCACCGGTGAGTGCCGCCTCATTAATATGTAAATGTTCTGATTCAGTAACCAGCCCATCCGCAACCAAGGCCTGACCTTCTTCAAAAACTACAACATCCCCAGGAACAACCTCGCGAATTGGTAAATCTTTGATCACACCATCCCGATAAACCTTACAGGTCGTTGACATGGAAGATTTTAATGCTTTCAGAGCTTTACCAGAACGAATTTCCAGCAAAACATCAATAGCAACCACTGGAAAAAAGGCACAAAATAAAATGATCGAATCGGGCTTGTCACCCAAACCCCAATACAAAGCAGATAAAATCAAAAGCATCATACCCATTGGATCTAATAGAATTTTTTTTGCTTGTGAAAAAAATGATTTCAAAGAATCTTGAGTGACCTCATTGGTACCCCATTGATCAAGTAGTTTTTTTGCTTCGACTGTAGACAATCCAATTTTCATAAAGATAGCTTTGTCATAGTAAACACAATGATGGCAATTAAAAACGTTGCAGATTAATTTAACTCGATTCAGAATTACAACAACACCAATGAAAGGCGTCCCACAATGAAAAATAAAATTCCATCTTTCTCTCGTTTGCTTTTAGGCTTGCTATTTTTTGTTTTTGGTTTGAACGGTTTTTTGAACTTCATTCCTCAACCACCAACGATGCCAGAAAAAACTGTCGATTTTTTCAATGGAATGATGAGCACAGGCTATTTTTTCCCTTTCCTAAAAGGTACTGAAGTTGCTGTCGGATTGATGTTGCTAACAGGTATCGCAGCTCCCGTTGCGCTTGTGATTTTAGCTCCAATCACAATACAAATTATTTTATTTCATGGCATTCTGACGCCAGGACTTGAAAACCTCGTTATGCCGATTGCAATTTTGATTTTACATCTTTTAGCGGCTAGCGGCTTTTGGAATTTGTATCGCCCTTTATTCAGTAAAAAATAATTTTGTATGTTTGTTTAATATCCACCTGAAGTCAGTTGTTCAAACACAGCTGACTAGATTCATTAAAATCAAGTAAACGTTTCGTTATTAATCGTTTTATAAATTGGCAAAGAAATTCGAAAACAAGTGTTTTCAGATTCAGGAACGTATTCCAAAGCCCCGCGATGGGAGACAATTATGCCCCGAGAAATGCTAAGACCCAGACCAGTCCCTTTCCCAACACCTTTAGTAGTAAAAAATGGCTGCATGATTTTTTCGACTATTTTTTCAGGAATACCTAAACCACTGTCTGTTATCTCAACAATCGCAAGATCTCCTGCTAATCGTAAATCAATACGAATCCACTTGCCGCTCTGATCAGATATCGCATCGAATGAGTTTGACAACAAATTCATCAAAACCTGAGAGATTTGCACTGGACGACAATTGATATCCAAGTCATTTTCAATATTCAATTTTAACTCGACATCATTTTTTTCAAATCTCTCTTGGCAAAATTCTAACGTTTCATTTATTAGAAAACTGATACTTGATTTAACAAACGGATCTTTTTCACCATCACGAGAAAAACTGCGAAGACCGCTGATGACATTGGCTATACGATCTATCGTTGTTATTATTTTTGAAAACCCTTTGGTTAAAACTTCTAGATCTGTTTCACCTTTTTTTATTTTGTCATCTAGAAGCTCAGCCTTACTGCGAATAATTGCTAAAGGATTGTTGATTTCATGGGCAATGCCAGCGGCCATTTCACCTAGCGCTGCCAAACGCGATCCTGAAATCAATTTGAGCTCCAAATGTCGCTGAGCCTTCTCTAATCTTTTCAGCTCTGTCACATCTGTCACAATAACTAAAATGCCAATGACTTTTCCATCAAGAACATCTGGCACATAAGAACTAATCGTAAAACGAGAGCTCTTGCCATCAGGCAATGGAATTTCACGCTCAAATGTTTGCGATTCTCCTTGTAAACATTTTTCTAAATATGATTTATTTTGCTGGTACAGTTTTTCACCAATCAGTTCAGAAATGTGTTTGCCTTTGATCTCATGCGGTTGTTTATTAAAATAATTGCTATAAACAGCATTCGCATGCGTATTAATAAGATTTTCATCCCAGCGACCAATCATCGAAGGAATCGTATTCATCAAATTCGAAATTTCTCGTTCTTTATTTTCAATATTTTTTTTAGCTTCAAATTGAATTGTAATATCATTAAAAGTTACAATGATCTGATAGGGTTCAGTTTCATTGTCTAAAAACACAGGAACGGCGGTGACATTGAGCCAACGAACTTGTCCTTGTTGATTGTGAACACCCATTGTCGTGTTTTTTTGCGTTTTTCCAGTTCTCAATGCAATAACTGCTGGATGCTTGTCCGAAGTTATTGATTCATAATTTTCATTCAAAACTTTCCATTGTGGATCATGAGATGTTTTCCCAATCAACTGATCAGCAGATAAGCCTAAGATATCTAAAGCCGCTTGATTAAAATGAATTACACGATTGAATGCATCCTGAACAACTACACCTTCACTCATCGAACTAAAAATGATGTCAAAATGACCAGATTTAGCTGGATCTTTCACAAAACCATAACAGCAACTTTTATCCAAGCTCCAAACAAAGCGAAACAAAAAAGTAGCATATTGTCTCGCGGAGTCTAAGAAACGCAAATTGAGAAAAATTTCTTGTTCATTTTTTTGGTCCAAAGTTGACAACACTTTTTCATGATCTTCGTCTGCAATAAAATCTGTAATCTTTTTCCCGACAAGATCTGCAGCCTTCCATCCCA